>CADCQK010000073.1 GCA_902803575.1 Oscillospiraceae bacterium | reverse complement strand
GGAGGGGTGGAAACGCAGACCGCCCTTGTAGGGGCCGATGGCGGAGTTGAACTGCACGCGGTAGCCGCGGTTGACCTGCACCTTGCCATTGTCGTCCACCCAGGGAACGCGGAACATGATGATGCGCTCAGGCTCGACGAAGCGCTCGATCAGGCCGGCAGCCTCCCACTCGGGGTGCTTGTCGACAACCAGCTGCAGAGACTCGAAAACTTCCTCAACCGCCTGCAGGAATTCAGGCTCGCCGGGATGGTTCTTCTCCACGTCGGCATATACGCGCTTCAGATAATCGTTTTGTAGCATGTTCTTGTACCTCTTTCCTTAATTTTAATTTGCTTTCTACACTCCATTAGACGGGCGCTTTTCCCGTCAAATGTATCTTAAACCAGAAATTAGCGGATTGCAATTGATGAATTACCTAGAAAAGCGAAAAATTTTTGGCTAATATTAATAATGTTAAAACTAAAATTATGTTGAAATTCGTTAAAACGCCGAAGTAATTGAATCGACCTTATGAAAAATATTGATAACGTGCGCAATTACGCCGTTTCAAGAATATAAATTGTTTGTAAATTTATATAAATTTACTTGACAATTTTCAGAATTGGCAGTACAATCAGAGCAGATCGAAAGGTTGGTGGAAACCATGAAAAAAACACTGTACAGTCTGATGCTCAACGAGGAGGTCGTGCGCGAGATCGATGCCATGGCGCACCAGATGGGGACGAACCGCTCGGCGCTGATCAACCAGATCCTGGCGGATTACGTCTCGGTGCTGACGCCGGAGCGCCGGATCGAGAACATCTTCCACGCCATCGAGGAGATGGTGGCGCCCGCCAGAGAGCTGGTGCCCTTCTTCGTTCCCAACGCCATGACCATGACCCTCAAGAGCAGCTTACAATATAAATACCGCCCCACGGTGAAGTATGAGGTAGCCCTCTCCAGAGGCGAAGGCGAGGAGCTGGGCGAGCTGACCGTGGCCTTCCGCACCCAGAGCGTGGAGCTGCTGGAGCACATGACCTACTTCTTCCGGCTGTGGAAGCGGATCGAGGACATCCACCTCTCCCCCCTCAGGAGCGTCCAGACCCGGTACGCCCTTTATGACGGGAAGTTCACCCGCACCCTGGCCCTTCCCCAGGACCGGGACTACACCAGCGACGAGATCGCAAAGGGCATCTCCGAATACATCAAGCTCTTCGACCATCTGATGAAGGGCTACCTCGCCGGCCGCTACACCCCCAACGAGGTGGAGGCCATCTACATGACCCAGGTCCGCGGCGGGCAAATCATCGTATAAAAATCCCCTTGGAAAGGAGTTTTCCATATGAACGCTGAGAAATTCACCCAAAAAACACTGGAAACCATCCAGACCGCCCAAAGCATGGCCCAGGAAAACGGCAACCAGTATCTCACGCCGGAGCACCTGCTCTATGCCCTGATCGACCAGGACGGCGGGCTCATCGGCACGCTGCTGAGCCGCATGGGCGTGGACTGTGACACGGTGCTGGCGGAGCTGGACACCGTGATCACCAATATGCCGAGAGTCTCCGGCGGCAGCAGCGAGGTCTACGCCTCCTCGGAGACCGGCAAGGTGCTGGCCTTCGCAGAGCGTGTGGCGAAAAACATGCAGGACGACTATATTTCTGTCGAGCACCTGATGCTGGGCATCTTCCAGCACCCCACGAGGGACATCAAGCGGATCTTCAACGCCCACGGCATCACCAAGGACGGCTTCACCACCCAGCTGAGCAAGGTGAAGACCGGCCGTGTCACCAGCGACGATCCCGAGAGCACCTACGACGCTTTGAAGAAATACGGCACCGATCTGGTGGAGCGGGCCCGGGAGGGCAAGATGGATCCGGTCATCGGCCGCGACACCGAGATCCGGAACGTGATCCGCATCCTCGCCAGAAAAACCAAGAACAACCCGGTCCTGATCGGTGAGCCCGGCGTGGGCAAGACCGCCATCGCCGAGGGTCTGGCCCAGCGCATCGTCCGCGGCGACGTGCCGGAAGGGCTGAAGGACAAGACCGTCTTCTCCCTGGACATGGGCGCGCTGGTGGCCGGCGCCAAGTATCGCGGCGAATTTGAGGAACGGCTCAAGGACGTACTGGAAGAGATCAAAAAGAGCGAGGGCCGCTTCCTCCTGTTCATCGACGAGCTGCACACCATCGTGGGCGCCGGCAAGACCGAGGGCAGCATGGACGCAGGCAACCTCCTGAAGCCCATGCTGGCCAGAGGCGAACTCCATTGCATCGGTGCCACCACCCTGGACGAGTATCGGAAATACATCGAAAAGGACGCCGCCCTGGAGCGCCGGTTCCAGCCGGTGCAGGTGGACGCTCCCACGGTGGAGGACACGGTGAGCATCCTCAGAGGCCTGAAGGACCGCTATGAGATTTTCCACGGCGTCCGCATCCACGACAGCGCTCTTGTCGCAGCCGCGACTTTGTCGCACAGATATATTTCGGACAGATTTCTTCCGGACAAAGCCATCGACCTGATGGACGAAGCCTGCGCGCTGATCAAG
>CADCQK010000072.1 GCA_902803575.1 Oscillospiraceae bacterium | reverse complement strand
GGTTGCGCCCGGTGTGGAGGGTGATGGCCTCCACCAGCTGGTGGCCGATGGTATAGGTGGGGTTCAGCGAGGTCATGGGGTCCTGAAAGATGATGGAGATGCGGTTGCCGCGCACGCTGCGCATGACCTTTGCGTCCGCGCCCACCAGCTCCTGACCGTCCAGCTTCACGCTGCCGCCGACGATTTTGCCGGTGCCCGCGAGGATCTGCATGATGGAGTAGGCGGTGACGCTCTTGCCGGAGCCGCTCTCGCCCACGATGCCCAGCACCTTGCCGCGCTCAAGGTTGAAGGAGATGCCGTTGACGGCCTTCACCTCGCCCGCGTCGGTAAAGAAGGAGGTGCGCAGGTCTTTGACTTCAAGCAATGCCATATTCCTGCACCCCCTTAACCGTTCAGCTTCGGGTCAAAGGCGTCGCGCAGGCCGTCACCGAAGAGGTTCAGACTCAGCACGATCAGCGAAATGACCACTGCCGGGATGACGAGACGATAGGGATAGCTGGTCAGACCGTTGAGTGCGTCTGAGGCCAGCGAGCCCAGAGAGGGCATCGGCGCGTTGACGCCCAGGCCCAGGAAGGAGAGGTAGCTCTCTGTGAAGATCGCAGAGGGGATCTGCAGCGCGGCGGAGATGATCACGACGCTGATGCAGTTGGGGATCAGGTGCTTGCGGATGATCCAGCTGCCCTTGGCGCCGGTGGCCTGGGCGGAGAGGACATACTCCTGCTCTCTGAGGGAGAGGATCTGGCCGCGGATCAGGCGGGACATGCTCACCCAGTAGAGCAGCGCAAACACGATGAACAGACTGATGATGTTGGAGCCGATGGATTCCAGGGCGGTGCCCTCGATCTTCGGCGCCAGGGTCAGACGCAGCACCGAGGCCAGCAGAATGACCATCAGCATGTCCGGCAGAGAATAGATGATATCCACGATGCGCATGATGATCAGGTCCACCTTGCCGCCGCAGTAGCCGGAGATGGAGCCCACCAGCATGCCGATGACCAGCACGATGATGCTGGCGAAGAAGCCCACCGCCAGAGACACGCGGGTGCCGTAGACCACACGGATGAAGTAGTCGCGCCCGGCGGCGTCGGTGCCGAAGACGTGGGGGAAGAGCTTCTCCCCTGCCTCCATCTGTTTCAGCTCCGTGCGGCCGTACTCAAAGGGCTTCAGGTTGTTATAAGAGGCATCCACAGGCCGGCCCGGGGTGACGCCCAGCTGGTTGTCGTAAGAGTAGGGCCAGAACATGGGGATAAAAATGCTCGAGAGGGTGATGACCACGATGAGGATGAAGCTCACGAAGGCCACCTTGTTCTTCACCAGACGCTTGACGCCGTCCTTGAAGAAGGTGGAGCTGGGGCGCATCTGCACCATGTAGGCCTTGTCTTCCTCGGAGGCGGGAATGAACTGCTCCAGATCCACCTGGAGGCTCAGAGGGTTCTTTTTCATATTGTGCTCCCTCCTCATTCCAGGGTGATCCGGGGATCGACGACCTTATACAGGATGTCGGTCAACAGGTTCATGATGACGATCAGGGCAGCCAGCACGATGGTGGTGCCCATGACCATGGGATAGTCACGGTTGGTGATGCTGCTGACGAAGGCGCGGCCGATGCCCGGCACGGCGAAGATCTGCTCCACCACCAGGGAGCCGGTGACGATGTAGGCCAGCATGGGGCCGAAGTAGGTCAAAACCGGGATCAGCGAATTCTTCAGGGCATGGCCGAAGATGATCCGCCCGCCGGAGACGCCCTTGGCCTTGGCCGTGCGGATGTAGTCCTGGCCCAGAACGTCCAGCATGCTGGAGCGGGTCAGACGGGTGATGTAGGCCATGGGGTAGAGCGCCAAGGTGATGATCGGCAGCACCAGACCCGCCGACGTGGTGCCGTTGGCCGGCAGGACCGCCAGCTTGACCGCGAACAGCGCCAGCAAAAGCGAGCCCATGATGAAGCTCGGCATGGAGACGAAGGCCGTGGTGATGACCATGATGATCCGGTCGATGAGCTTGTTTCTCCGAATGGCCGCGACGGCGCCCAGGACGATGCCCACGATGGCAGAGCCCACCGCAGCAATGACGCCCAGCTTGGCGGAGGTCTTCATGCCGTCGGAGATGATGTCCACCACCATGCGGCCGCGCTGCTTCAGGCTGGGCCCGAAGTCGAACTTTGTCACAATATCCTTCAAATACGTCCAGTACTGCTGGCTCAGCGGCTTGTCCAGACCGTACTTCGCCTCCAGCGCCGCTTTCACCGCCGGGGTCGTCGCCTTCTCACTGGCGAAGGGGCCGCCGGGCACCGCGTGCATGACGAAGAAGGTGATCGTGATGACCACCCAGATGGTAAAGATCGCCAGCGCAAGCCGCTTGAGGATATACAGCAATGTTTTGGTATTCATGCTTCACCTGTCCCTCTGGATCAGAACATTTTGTCTTTTGCAAAGCAAAAGACAGCAGGGTACCCTGCTCTGATCCGTACTTGCTAGTTTGAATATTTTATCATTGAATGCATCAAAATGCAAGGTTCATTTAACAGAATGTGGGCTAGTCGACCGCCGGGTTTTCCAGCACTTTATCCATGCACCAGGAAAAAGCCGCAGCGATGCGCTTCTCCGGGTCTTTGAAGTGGTTCCCTTGATTCCATTCGAGAATACAATTGATCCCAGCCTCCCGGAGGATCTCCAGCTGGGTCCGGATGCAGGTCCCCACCGTCGCCATGACGGGGTTTTTCGTCTGCTCCTCCCGGTCCCCGAGACTGAGATAGACGTGCTCCGCCAGGATTGCATGTGCCTTTGCATATTCGATCCAATTCGGGAACCACACCGACGGCGACGCGGCCGCGATGGCGGAAAACCGGTCGGTCCGGCAGCCGCTCCAGAGGGCGAACAGCCCCGCGAGGGAATAGCCGCCGAGGATCACCGGCAGCTCCTCCGAAAGCCGGTATTCCTTCAGAAGCGCCGGAAGCAGGGCCTGCTCGATCCAATCAAGGGTCTCTCCCGCCCCGCTGCCGAAATCCTGTTTCCCAAAGACAGCGGGAGCCTCCCAGGGGGAAAGCTCCCGGTTCCAGTCCCGGATCGGCACCACCGCCAAAAGGAAATCTTCCCCGCAGTGCTGTTCGATCAAAGGGATCTGCGCCTGAAGCCCGTGCTGGTCGGTCTCATCGACAGGCTGGATCAGGATCACTTTCGGCTTTGCGCCGGAGAAGATCGGGCATTCCCGTCCGCCGATGGTTATCGTGTTTTGCATATGATCTCTCCCAGCATCATCAGACCCAAAGGCAGCCGCGCCAGCCGCGGACGGAGTAATAGGAATCCGCCCCATTGTGGAAGGTGAATACCGCGCCGTAGCGCCGCTCACAAAACAGTGCTCCACCCAGCTGCCGGATCTCAGGCGGCGTCAGGATCCAGGAGGAGGTTTTGAGATCATACGCCCCGCGCGCCTGCAGCGCTCGATAGATGGTCTCTGTCATCAGCGAGACGCCCATCTCCGCAGCCTGCGCTTCCGCGCTGCCCGCGGGCGGATTTTTCTTTCTCTTCAGGCGGGCCGCATCATCGTAGCACAGGCTGCGTCTGCCCGCAGGCGTCTCCCCGGAGCAGTCGCAGAAGAGGAGCTGTCCGTCCTCCCCGAAGGCGCCGAGCACGTCCGGCTCTCCCCCGGTCTCCTCCATCCGTTCCAGCACCGCAAGGGCCTCCGGATGCGCCAGCAGCCGCTGCTCCACCTCTGCCCACGTCAAATCCGGATGGCGGGCAGGGTTCTGCTCAAATCGGGTTTTCAGAATGTTCAGCATGTTCACACCTCCGGAGCCTCAGTAGATGGTTCGGATGCCGCTCAGATCCGCGCCGTACTGCTTTGCAAACTCGGTGAGATCCCGCTCGGTGCGCAGCACCATGATCTCGTGGATCTTCCCGGTCTCCCGGTTCCGCATGCAGGCGGTGCGTTCTCCGGTGCAGATGCTGCTGCGGATCACCGGCTCATACTGCTCCGGCGGAAACAGTGCAGACGGCTTCGATTTTCGTCCAAATCCCATGGGAGCTCCCTCCTTTATGCCCACAGTTTACCAGAGATCCGCCCCGACTGCAACCTGCAGCAGGTGGTTGCGCAACCGCCGGAGGATTTGCTATAATAAAAGCACCATCGAAGAAAGCAGAGATCTCATGAAAAAGAGGAGTCGAACCATGACTGTTTTGCTGATCGTCGTCTGTCTTCTGCTCATCGCCTTCGTCGCCCTCGCCTTCTGGCTGCCCTCCTACGTGATGACCGGCCAGCGGCAGAGTCTGGAGGCCGCCCTCGCCTGGCAGAGCGAGCGCTATGACACCGGCTTTTACCCGGCTTCGAAAAAGAGCAGCTATCTGGTGTCCGGATTTGAGGGTTATCAGCTGCACACAGAGCTGCTGGCGCCGGAGCACCCCACCGGGAAGTACATCATCCTCTCCCACGGCTACACCGACAACCGCATGGGCTCGCTGAAATACGCAAAAATGTATCTGGCGCTGGGTTACAGCTGTGTCATCTACGACCTCCGGGGCCACGGGGAGAACGCCCGGGACTTCACCACCTACGGCATCCGGGAGGCGAAGGACCTGAAATGCCTGATCGACGACACCCGCGCCAGATACCCGGATCTCACGGTGCTGGGGCTCCACGGGGAGTCTCTCGGCGCCGCCACCACCCTCACCTGTCTGCAATACAAGCCTCAGGTGGACTTCGCCGTGGCGGACTGCGGCTTCTCCGACATCGAGAACGTCCTCAGAGGCGGCTACCGCAACGCCCATGTGCCGGTCTTTCTGGTGGACGTGACGGATCTCACCGGAAAGCTGCGGTACCACTATTCTCTGAAGGAGATGCGGCCCATCGACGCTCTGGATGAGAACACCGTCCCGATCCTGTTCCTCCACGGTGCAGAGGACGACTTCATCCTGCCGAAAAACTCCGAGGACATGGCGGCACGGACGAAGGGATATCAGGAATTCCATCTGATCCCCGGCGCAGGCCATGCGGAGTCGATCCTCACCGAGCCGGAAATGTATCAGGAATATGTGACTGCCTTTTTGCAGCAGGTTTTGGGGTGATCCGATGCAGGTTCGAAATGCAGTTCCAGGAGACGTCGATGCCGTCCTGGCGTTTTATCACGATCTGATCGAGCGGATGCAGGACAGTCCGTACCGCCCCACCTGGGAGAAGGGCGTCTATCCCGCCCGCGGGCAGCTTTTGGAGGCCGCCGAAGCGGGTACCCTGTTTCTGGCGGAGGAGAACAGCGCCGTCCTCGGGGCTTTTGTGCTGAACCATCAGCAGGCGGCGGGCTATGCGCACATCTCGTGGCAGGTGGACGCGCCTGCGGAAAAGGTCGCGGTGCTCCATCTTATCGGCGTCCATCCGAGCGCCCACGGCAAAGGCATCGGAACGGCCCTTTTGCAAAAGGCGGATGCCGTCTGCAGGGAGCGTGGGGACGCGGTGATCCGGCTGGATACGCTGCCCCACAATCTCCCGGCGCGAAGGCTGTACGAACGCTTCGGGTTTCGATCCTGCGGTGAGATCCCGCTGACGGCCCCCGCTGCAGGCACCATTCCCTTCCACCTCTATGAATACAAAATCTGAAAAAACACCGCTGCCGGAGCTTTGACAGCGGTGTTTCCTTATTCGTTTTTGCACCTTGATCGGCGGACGAGCTTCAAAATCAGGGCGACGATCGCGAGGAACACGATCACATCGCCAAACATGACGAGAAGCACGCCACCGCCGATGACCACGGCAAGGATCGTGCCGATGGCGCTGAAGAGCACCGTCAGCAGGAAAATCGTAAGCAGCAGCATGATAATCGCCCCTTTCTCCGGTTTCTTTGACCGTTTGACGTTCAAAGGATCGGTTTTGTTCCGATGGGCGCGTAGGCTGCGAAATTACTCCTGAAAGGCCTCTGCTTTGCGGGCGGCGTCGCAGATCAGCTGCACGCAGGTGTCATAGCCCAGCAGGCCGGTGTCCAGGGAGAGGTTGTAGTTGCGGCTGTCGCCCCAGCGCTTGCCGGTGAACTGCTCATAATAGGAGCGGCGGGCGGCGTCGGTGCGCTGCATTTTCTTCTGGATCTCCGTGGGGTTGGTGCTGTTGATCAGCTGGCTGACCCGCACCGCGCGGTGGATGTCACTGGCGTAGAGGAACACGTTCAGGCTGGGGATGCCGGCCTTCTCCATGATATCGTCGGCGCAGCGGCCAAGGATGACGCAGGTGCCCTTTTTGGCCAGATCCAGAATGATGCTGTGCTCGATGGCGTGGATGTTGTCATGCTGGTCGCGGTAGGCGTTGGGAGAAATCATCCTGAGGAAGGTTCCCATCCGGGTGAGCTCTTCCTCCACCCGCTCGATGTCGGGCAGCTCCTCGCCGCTTTCCTTCGCCGCGGCCTTGATGATATCCCGGTCATAAAACTCCACGCCCAGCTCCTTGGCAACGGCCTTACCGATGGAATGGCCGCCCGCGCCGTACTCTCTGCTGATGGTAATGATCATAAGGGATCTCTCCTTTTTCGGAAATCTGATGCAGTTGTGGTTATTCTATCACAAGAACCGCCGGTTGCCAAGAACTCACAGCCTCTTTCTGAGAAAAAATGCATCGTGCGTCATCGCCGCTGCCGGTCAATCCGCCTGCCTTTGCAGATACTCCATCACTTCGAACAGATCTGCGCAGATGGTCTCCGAAAGCCGCTCCATCTCCGCATCCGGCGATACGATGTCGGGCACCATGATCGGCCGCATACCGGCGGCGCTGGCAGCCCGGATGCCGTTGAAGGAGTCCTCGATGGCGAAGGTGTTTTTCGCCTCAAAGCCGAAGGTCTCACAGGCCAGCAGATAGATCTCCGGGTTGGGCTTGCTGATTTTCACCGCGTCCCCGCCGATGGCGCCGACAAAAAATTCCGAGAGCCCCGCCGTCCGAATGCGGTCTTCCACCTTGCTTTTCTGGGTGGAGGACGCGATCCCAACCGGGACGCCGCGGGTCTTGAGAAAGGTCAGGATCTCCCGGACGCCCGCCTTTATGGGCATATTATCACCCGCGTACCGCTCCCGGTGCAGCGCCACGCTGTCATCCCACATGCGGTGCATGTTTTCCTCCCCCAGCGGCTCCAGAAACGCGTTTCGATAGATCTCGGCGGTCTGGTTGCTGTTGGTACCGATGCATTTCACATAGGTGCTGCGAACCAGTTCGGGTTCCATGCCGTAGCGCGCGCCCACCTCCAGCCAGCAGCTGAGGAAGGTGTTTTCCGAATCGAAGATCACACCATCCATATCAAAAACGATATTGAACATCGCTGGTCTCTCCTTCGTAAAAATCGATTCCTATTATAAAATGTCTTTTCCGCCGCGTCAATCCGCCGCGTTTCGCATAACGAAAGCCCTTCTGCAAATACTATCTGAGAAATCAGATGGAAACGCAGGAGGTTTTTGATATGAAAGCAACAGGCATTGTCCGCCGGATCGACGATCTCGGCCGGGTGGTGATCCCCAAAGAGATCCGCCGCACCATGCGCATCCGCGAGGGTGACCCGTCGCTGATGACATTGACACCGTGGCAGGCATTTTGCTTTGCGATGCTG
>CADCQK010000071.1 GCA_902803575.1 Oscillospiraceae bacterium | reverse complement strand
CCGTCACGGCTATTTCCCGCCGTGCCACCTTCCCCTCAAGGGGAAGGCTTTGCTCCATCCAACTCCCCGATAAACTGGAATTTGAAATTCTCTCACTTCACACGCATACAGAATTGCTCTGTGCTCCCCTCTGAGAGTTTCGCTCTTTTATTGACGGGCGCCGGTTTTTTTGATACATTGGAACCATGCAAAGCAAATTGCAAAGGAGGAACCGCGATGTATAACTTTGACGAGATCATCGACAGAAGAGGCACCAACGCGTTGAATACCGACGGCTTCCGGCAGTATATTTTCCACGCCGGGCCGGAGAAGGTCTTCCCCTTCAAGGATGAGGAATTTGTCCGCATGTGGGTGGCGGATATGGAGTTCGCCGTGGCGCCGGAGATCATCGACGCCATGCGCGCCAGACTGGACCGCCGGATCTTCGGCTACACCGGCGTCTACGACAGCAGCTACTATGAATCCTTCCGGAAATGGTGCGTGGATCACTACGACTGGGACTTCCCCCAGGAGCAGCTGTGCTTCTCTCCGGGCATCATCCCGGCGCTGTATCAGCTGGTGGAGAACATCTGCGCCAGAGATGAGAAGGTGGTGCTGCACACCCCGGCCTACGGCTACTTCCTCCACGCGGCGGAGTACAACCATCTGGACGTGCTGCATTCTCCCTTGAAAAAGGACGAAAACGGCGAATTCGAGATCGACTTCGACGTGTTCGAAAAGCAGTGCAGCGACCCGAAAGCCAAGCTGCTGTTCTGGTGCAACCCCCACAACCCCACCGGCCGGGTCTGGACGGAAGAGGAGCTGCGGCATGTGGCCCAGATCGTAAAGAAATACAACCTCTGGATCATCTCTGACGAGATCCACTGCGACCTGCTCCGCCAGGGTGAAAAGCACATCCCCATGGCGAAGATCATGCCCAACTATCCGAAGCTGATCACCTGCATGGCCCCCACCAAGACCTTCAACATGGCGGGTCTCGCCTTCTCCAACGTCATCATCCGGGACGAGGCCACCAGAGAATCCTTCAAGGATCGTGACAAGCTCTTCGGCATGGTGAACCCCATCTCTCTGGCGGCAGCCAAGGCGGCCTACGACGTGGGCGAACCCTGGCGCAACGAGCTGAGAACTTACCTGGACGGGAACTTCCGGTTCGTGAAGGAGTTTCTCTCTGAGCATCTGCCGGAAGCGGTCATGAACATCCCCGCCGCCACCTATCTCGCCTGGGTGGACATGAGCAAGTGCCTCCCCGGTGAGGAAGATCTCCCCGGCTTCTTCGCCAACCAGGCCGGCGTGCTGCTGGAGGGCGGCGACTCTCTCTTCGTGGGCAACGCCCAGGGCTATGTGCGGCTGAACCTCGCCATGCCCAGAAGCATCATCCGGACCGGTCTGGAGCGGATGCGCGACGCGATCCTCAAAGAGAGAGGATGAACCAACCCACAAAGAAAAAGCGCTGCAGAAAACTCTGCAGCGCATTTTTTATTTCCGTTTTTCGATCTGGGCTTCCACCTCGGCCATCAGGGTCTTCAGATCATCGATCCGCTTGTCGCCGGGCTCCATTCCGTCCATGGAGTCCCGGAGACCGTCGAGGTAATCCTCCAGCTCCTCCAGCGGCATCTTGGTGATGTCCATCAGCTCGTCCATATTCAGATCAAAGCCGTCCGGGACCGGGTTGGTGATATCGTAAGAAAGTTTGTCAAACATGTTTTTGCTTCTCCTTTTCCATTTTTTCGCCGATGGCCTGCATCCCCTTCAGACAGATGGCGGACACCAGACTCAAAAGCGACAGCGCGATGGCGGCCTCCCGTTTTTTCATAGGGCTTACCTCCCTGCTGTTTTTTCTCATTTTACCATGAGTTGTCCCGCTTGGCAAGCTTGCATTTTTCGACAGCGGTGCTATACTGAAAGCATCAAATTTCCCGCGGAAGGAAGCGTAACTATGAACCGCGAATGGTACAAGGATATGGCCTTCTATCAGATTTGGCCGAGAAGCTTCAAGGACGGCAACGGCGACGGCATCGGCGATCTCTGGGGCGTGTATGAGAAGCTGGATTACATCAAGAGCCTCGGCGTGGGCGGCATCTGGTTTTCACCGCTGTACGTCTCCCCCAACGCCGACTTCGGCTACGACATCTCGGATTACTATCAGATCTCTCCCGACTACGGCGATCTGGAGATCTTCGACAAGGTGCTGCAGAAGGCCCACAGTCTGGGGCTCAAGGTGGTGATGGATCTGGTCATCAACCACACCTCCATCGAGCATGATTGGTTCCAGAAGAGCCGCCGTGGCATCGAGCCATACACCGACTATTACATCTGGCGCGAGCCGAAGGCCGACGGCGGCAAGCCCAACAACTGGCAGGGCATCTTCGAGTCTGAGTGCTGGCAGTGGGACGACGTGGCCGGGAAATACTACCTGCACCTGTTCTCCAGCGGGCAGCCGGATCTGAATATGGACAATCCGCTGGTGCGCAAAGAGGTGGAGAACATCATGCGCTTCTGGCTCTCCCGTGGCGTGGACGGCTTCCGGGAGGACGTGATCACCTTCATCTCCAAGACCGAGGGGCTGCCGGACGACGGCTTCGTGATCGGTCTCCGCGGCATGCGCTTCTATGAAAGCGGCCCCCGGATCCACGAATATCTCCAGCAGTACCGGAGGATCCTGGAGGAATACCCCGACTGCTTCCTGCTGGGCGAAGCGCCCATGATGACCCCAAAAAAGGCCCTGAGCTTCGTGGCTGGCGACAAGCGGGATCTGGACATGATGTTCCACTTTCAGCACATGGAGGCCGACTGCTTCCTGACGGAATATCTGCGGCTGCCATTCAATCTGAAAAAGCTCAAGCGGGCCTTCTCCAGATGGCAGAAGCGGCTCTACAACAAGGGCTGGAACGCGCTGTATCTGGAAAACCATGACCACCCCAGAGTCATCAGCCGCTATGGCAGCGAGCAGTACCGGGTGGAGAGCGGCAAGATGCTGGCCTGCGCCTTCCTGTTCCAACAAGGCACCCCCTTCCTCTATCAGGGGCAGGAGATCGGCATGACCAACATCTCCCTGCCGAAGATTGAGGACTACGCAGACTGCGTGGCCCAGGACGTCTACAAGCGATGCAAACGGATGCACCTGCCGGACAAGGCCGCCATGGCGCTGATCCGCCCCGCAACCCGCGACAGCTCCCGCACCCCGGTGCAGTGGAGCGCCGGGAAAAACGGCGGCTTCTCGGAAGCAGAGCCTTGGTTTTATGTCAACCAAAACTATCCGGAGATCAACGTGGAGGCGGCGGAGCGGGATCCCGATTCCCTGCTGCACTTCTATCGAGCGCTCCTGAACTACCGCAAGGGCAACGACGTGATCCTCAAGGGCAAGTATCGGGAATACGAAAAGCAGAGCCGGAAGCTTTATGTCTACACCAGAGAATACCAGGGCAAAGGCATTCTGGTGGTCTGCTCCTTCACGGAAAAGCCGGTGGCCTTCCAATTCCCCAAAAAGCTGAAAGTCGAGACCATGGAGCCGCTGTTCTCCAACTACGCGGCAGAGCCTGCGAAACCCGAGGGATTCACCACCAGACCCTATGAGGTTCGGGTGTATTCCTGCCGGACAAAGGGCTGAGGCTTGCAAGGGGCTCATATGCCTGCTATAATGGTTTAAAACTGGAAAAGGGTGGTTTTTTATGATCTATACAGAATGTCTCGGTGAGCGCCTGTCGCTGCTGGGCTTCGGCACCATGCGGCTGCCGCTGCTCTCTGAAAAGGGCGAGGACATCGACCAGGCGCAGGTGAACCGGATGGTGGACTACGCCATCGAGCACGGCGTGAATTACTTTGACACCGCGTACCCCTATCACGGCGGCTTTTCCGAGCGCAGCATCGGTGAAGCACTGAAGCGCCATCCCAGAGAATCCTGGAATCTGGCGGACAAGTATCCCGGCCACCAGTTCATGAGCAAGCGGGATATCGGTGAGATCTTTGAAGATCAGCTGGCAAAATGTCAGGTGGACTACTTCGACTTCTATCTGCTGCACAACGTCAACGAAAACTCCATCGCCGCCTATCTGGACGAGGATTACGGCGTCGTCCGCTACTTCGCGGAGCAGAAAAAGCAGGGCCGGATCCGGCATCTGGGCTTCTCCTGCCACGGCTTCCCGGAAAATCTGGAGCAGTTTCTCGACCGCTGGGGCGACGAGATGGAGTTCTGCCAGATCCAGCTGAACTATCTGGACTGGAGCCTGCAGGACGCGGAGCGGAAGTACAAGATCCTCTCCGATCACAACGTCCCAATCTGGGTCATGGAGCCCGTCCACGGCGGCATGCTGGCGAAGCTGCCGGAGCAGCAGGAGGCGAAGCTGAAGGCCGTGAACCCCGATGAGAGCATCGCAAGCTGGGGCTTTCGCTGGCTGCAGGGTCTGGAGAACGTCCACATGGTGCTCAGCGGCATGTCCAGCTTTGAGCAGATGGTGGACAACGTGAAAACCTTCGACACCCGCCGGCCCCTGAATCCGGAGGAGACCGCGCTGGTCTATGAGGTGGCAGAGACGCTGAAATCCAATCTCCCCTGCACCGCCTGCCGGTACTGCTGCGCCGGATGTCCCCTGGGGCTGGACATTCCCTGGATCCTCGCAAACTACAACGAGTTCCGGGTCTCCAACAGCATCAATCTGGTCATGCGCATGGACTCCCTGCCCAAGGAGAAGCGTCCCGAGGCCTGCATCGGATGCGGCCAGTGCTCCAGAGCCTGCCCCCAGAAGATCGACGTGCCCAAGGCCATGCACGACTTCGGCGAGTCCCTCTCCAACATGAAAACCTGGGCTGAAATCGTGGAAGAACGAAACGCCGCGCAGGAGCGCGCAAAAGCTGGAAACACCTGAACCATCAACGGCTGGACGCCCTGCGTTCGGCCGTTTTTCGACAGCGCCGATTCAATCTGTAAATTATTTAAAGTTTTTTAATCAATTTCTAACAACCATGCGGTACAATAAGCCTGCATACAAATGCGCGAATCATCCGAACTTCGGAGGACAATACCATGTCTTACATTCTGACCACCGACACCTCTGCCAATCTGCCGAAGGCTTATCTGGACGAACACAACGTCCCCGCCATCCCCTTCTCCTATTTCATGGACGGAGAGGAGCACACCTGTCCCGGCCCCGACGTCTTTGACGGCGAGTCCTATTATCAGCGCCTCTCCGACGGCGGCGAGGTCAAGACCACGCTGATCAATTCCCAGCAATATACCGACTTCTTCGAGCCCTTTTTGAAAGACGGCAACGACGTGCTCTATGTGGGCATGTCCTCGGGCATCAGCAGCTCCCTGAACATGGCCACGCTGGCGGCGCGGGAGCTTCTGGAGGAGTATCCCGACCGGAAGATCGTCATCTTCGACGCCCGTACCGCTTCCCTCGGTGAGGCGATCTACGTCCGCGCGGCCATCCGCTGTCGGGATGAGGGCATGACCCTCGCCGCCACCGCTGCCCATCTGATGTCGCTGCAGCCGAGAGTCTGCTCCTATCTCACCGTGGGGGATCTGATGTTCCTGCGGCGCGGCGGGCGTGTTTCCAACGTGGCGGCCATCATCGGCACCGTGCTGGGCGTGCAGCCGCTGCTGAGAGAAGACGGCGCCAAAATCGTCGGCTACGGCAAGACCAGAGGCCGCAAGAAGGCGCTCCGCGCGCTGGCGGACGAGTTCATCAACCGCTATGAGGAAGACCCGGATCAGTGCGTCTCCATCGCTCACGGCGGCTGCGCCGAGGATGCGGAATATGTGGCGAGCATGATGCGCGAAGCCTATCCCGGTCTGGAGATCGATATCCAGATCTACGAGCCGGTCACCGGTTCCTACGTGGGCCCCGGCACCGTGGCGATGTTCTATATTGGGAAGAAGAACCTATGAAATTAGACAGCATTGAGCGCAAGGGCGACGGAAAATTCCTCCACCGCTACGATCTGCATTACACCAACGATGAGGGCGTCCCCTACACCTATGAAATGGTGAGCCGGGACGGCGGCATCGACTCTCTGGAGCATCTGAGCGGGCACCGGCCGGACGCTGTGGTCATGGCGCTGACGGATCGGGAAAACGAGCATTTCGTCCTGATCCATGAGTTTCGGCTGGAGCTGGGGCACCGGATCTACGGGCTCCCCGGCGGGCTGATCGACCCCGGTGAGACCCCGGAGGAATGTGCCGAGCGTGAGCTCAGGGAGGAGACCGGACTCAAGCTGGTGGAGCTGAAAGAGGTGCTGCCGGCAGCCGCCTGTGCTGTGGGGCTCAGTGAGGAGCAAACCGTCTGCGTCATCGGCGTGGCAGAGGGCGAGCCCCACCCCATGCAGGGAGAGGACACCCAGGCCCGCTGGTACACCAGAGAAGAAGTCCGCAGGTTCCACGAGACTGCCCCCTTCGGCTCCTGGGCATTGATCTGCAGCTGGATGTGGGTCAATGGGAAATTATAAAAACACACCATCGTTTGAGCGTATCTCAGACGATGGTTTTTCAATGTATATTAGGTCTACATAATCTTATATTATGTTTATCAACGATCGTAAGAAAAGAGGAAGCCTTGCAGACTTCCTCTTTTGATTTTGATTGTGCTTACTCTGCCTTCTTGAGGGGCATGACCTGATCCTTCAGGATGCCGCGGGGGCAGATGTCGGCGCAGTGGCCGCACTGGACGCACTTGCTGTAGTCGATCTTGGCCAGGCCGTTCTCGACCTTGATGGCGTCGGCGGGGCACTCGCGCTGGCACTTCATGCAGCCGATGCAGCCGGCGTCGCAGATCTTGCGGGTGACGGCGCCCTTGTCCTGGTTGCGGCAGCCCTGGAGAATGGTCTGCTTGTAGGGGACCATCTCGATGAGCTTCTTGGGGCAGACGTCACGGCAGGCGCCGCAGGCCACGCACTTGTCGCGGTCGACCTTGGCAACACCGTTGACGATGTGCATGGCGTCAAACTTGCAGGCGCGGGTGCAGTTGCCCAGACCGATGCAGGCGTAGGTGCACTCCTTATTGCTCTTGCCGCCGAACAGCATGGCAGCCTGGCAATCCTGGGGGCCGTTGTAGTTGAAGCGCGGCACGGCCACGTCGGAGCAGCCGGAGCAGGGCACGTGGGCGACCATCTTCTCACCCATGCTGGCGCTGACGCCCATGATCTCAGCGATCTTGGCGGCAGCCTCGGGGCCGCCGGCGACGCAGGCGTTGGTGGGAGCTTTGCCGGAGGCAACCGCCTTGGCATAGCCGTCGCAGCCGGGGAAGCCGCAGCCGCCGCAGTTGGCGCCGGCGAGACATTCACGCACGGCCGCTTCCTTCTCATCGACTTCCACATAGAAGATCTTGGCGGCGAAGGCCAGAGCCGCGCCGAAGATCGCGCCCATGGCGCCGAGGACGGCGATGGCAATCAGAATACTGGTAAAGTTCATCTCACGCCCTCCTTAAACAATCTTCATGCCGGAGAAGCCCATGAACGCAAGCGCGATCAGGCCCGCCGTAACGAGGGCAACGGGGAAGCCTTCAAAGCTCTCCGGATAGTCGGCGAAAGCCACCTTCTCACGGACGGAGGCCATCAGGCAGATGGCGAGCATGAAGCCCATGCCGCCGGTGACGCCGTAGACCACGCTCTGCAGGAAGTTGAAGCTGTACTGGGTGTT
>CADCQK010000070.1 GCA_902803575.1 Oscillospiraceae bacterium | reverse complement strand
GTGCCGTCGAGACAGCCGCCGCTTCTCAGGATCAAACCCACACCGAGGCCCAGCAGCACGCCGCCGAAGCACACCACCAGCAGATCCTGATCCGTGATGGCCGGCAGCGGCGCGAACACCTCCAGCAGCACCGAAAACAGCACCATGGCGTAGAGGCCACGGATCAGGAACCCCCAGCCCAGCCGCTTCAGCCCCAGGATCAGAAACGGGATGTTCAGCACCACGATGAACAGGCCCAGCGGCAGCCCGCTCAGCTGGCTCACGATCATGCTGACGCCCACGATACCGCCGTCCAGGATCGTGAAGGGCACCAGAAATTCCTCCAGCGCGAAGGCCGCAACCGCCGCCCCGATGGTCAAAAGCAGAAACGGCAGGATCACGTCGGAAAACAGATTGGTCTTCTCCCCCTGCTTCACAGGGAATCCCTCCTGACAAAATGGTTTTCTGCTTCGATTGTACCGCATTCCACCATGGAACGCAAGTGGCGCGCAGACGGAGAGGGAGTGTGGATCGAGGAGCTTAAGGCGTTTCAAATTCCAGTTTATCAGGTTGTATGAAATGATCCACCGTAGGGCGGGGACCTGTGCCCCGCCGCATCAAATAGGCTGCCGGATCAACGGCGGGGCACAGGTCCCCGCCCTACAAGGAATGAGCGTTAAATTCCCAATTTACCGCTGAAATGTGGAATCCCATTTTAAACTCCACACTCCACACTCCAAACTCCAAACTCACCCCATGATGTCGCGGTACAGGAACGTGACGGTCTGGGCGCGGGTGCAGGTCTGGCCGGGGCTGAAGGTGGTGGCAGAGGTGCCGGTGGTGATGCCGTTCTGGGCGGCCCAGGCCACGGCGTCGGCGTAATAGGCATTGGCGGGCACGTCATAGCAGTGCGCCTCGCCGCTGGGCTGGCCCTCCATGCGCCAGAGGAAGGTGACCGTCTGGCCGCGGGTCAGGTTGGCGTT
Source organism: Oscillospiraceae bacterium (assembly GCA_902803575.1). GTDB lineage: Bacteria > Bacillota > Clostridia > Oscillospirales > Oscillospiraceae > CAG-103. The sequence continues at coordinate 1,913 of CADCQK010000070.1, read as the reverse complement.
GGGGCTGAACTTGGCAGCAGAGGTGCCGGTGGTGACGCCCTTCTCCACCGCCCAGAGGACGGCGTCGTAGTAATAGGCGTCGGGCTGCACATCGCTGAAGGGGTTCTTCTCAGATTTCGGAGCGGGGCTGCCCATGGCGCGCCAGAGGAAGGTGACGAACTGGGCTCTGGTGCAGCCGGCGTTGGGGCTGAACTTCGTGGCAGAGGTGCCGGTGGTGATGCCGTTCTCCGCGGCCCACATGACCGGCTGGGCGTAGTAAGCGGAGGCGGGCACGTCGTCAAAGCCCGTGGAGACCTCGTTCAGGAAGGTCTTGATGGGCGCGGCGTCATCGTCGTACTCCTCCGAGGTGAAGCCCAGGCACCACATAGGCAGCTGGAGGGAGTCGATCACATTCTCCATGGCGGCGTAGTTTCTCCGGGTGCCGTTGATGACGCAGAAGCTGGCGTCGTCCAGCAGATAGGGATCGATGTTGCTGCCCTCGGGGCCGATGTAGATGGTCTCGGTGTAGGTCACGTCGGTGTCCACCACCAGCTTGTCGCCGCTCATGGCATAGAGCTTCGCGGCGCCGGTGGTGACGACGGTCTCGTCCATGTACTCCGGCTGGGCGCTGAAGGTGAACAGATAGGTCTTGCCGTCCTTCGTGGCCTGGGCCACATAGCCGTTGTTGCCGCCGGCCTGGGCATAGATCACCGTGGGCGCCAGCGCCTGGGTCGGCTTGCCGCCGGAGAGGGTGTAGACCTCCGCAGTGGCCTGGTAGCTGTCGAGGTAGAACAGCACCAGCTCGTCGCCGCCCCTGCCGTCCAGATCGCAGAGCATGGCCTCCCCGAAATCGGGATCCGGGTGCTGGGCAGCGCAGGACTGCAGCACCGAGATATAGGGGGCCGGGTCGCTGTCCGCCAGGGCCATGGGCGCGAGACCCACCACCAGGCACAGCGTCAAAAACAGCGTCAAAATCTTTTTCATTTCCATATCTCCTTTTCCGATTAGAACAAAGACATCTGGTTGGTCTCCGGCAGATCACCGAAGGCGCCCAGGTCGCGCAGCTGCTTCATGTGGGTCTGGCTCACCTTGGGGCAGGCGATGGAGATCTCCTCCTCGGAGACGAACTCTCTGCCCCCCTCCCGGCAGCGCATGAGATCCATGGCCGCGCTCTCGCCGAGACCCGAGATGGCCACAAAGGGCGGCAGCAGGGTGCCCTTCTCCCGATCCGGAATGAACTTCGTGGCGTGGCTCCGGTTGATGTCGATGGGGGCGAAGGTGAAGCCTCTGAGATTGAACTCGTAGACCGCCTCCAGGGTCACCAGCAGATCGTCCTCCTTCGAAGTCCGCTCCCGGTTCTGGAGCTCGTGGATCTTGGATCGCACCGCAGCCAGACCGCCGCACATGATCTCCGCGTCGAAGGAATCCTTCTGGCTTCTGCGATAGAAGTAGGCACTGTAGAAGGCCAGGGGCTCGTGAACCTTGAACCAGGCGATGCGGAATGCCATCATGACGTAGGCCACCGCGTGGGCCTTGGGGAACAGGTACTGGATCTTCGCCAGCGACCCGATGTACCAGTCCGGCACGCCGTGATCCCGCATGGTCTCCTCCCAGCCCTCCTGGAAGCCGCCGCGGGCAACCTTGCCCTTTCGTACAGCCTCCATGATCTTGAAGGAGAGCTTGGCGTCCACGCCCCGGCTGATCAGATACAGCATGATGTCGTCGCGGCAGCCCACGGTCTGGGAGACGGTGGCGGTGCCGGAGGTGATCAGATCCTTGGCGTTGCCCAGCCACACGTCGGTGCCGTGGCTGAAGCCGGAAAGTCTGACCAGAACGTCGAAGGTCTCCGGCTGGGTGTCCACCAGCATCTGGCGTGTAAAGCCGGTGCCGAACTCCGGGATGCCGATGGTGCCGGTCTTGCCGATGATGGGGTC
>CADCQK010000069.1 GCA_902803575.1 Oscillospiraceae bacterium | reverse complement strand
GAGGGGCTCGGCGCTGGAGATGGAAATATCCAGTTTCTTTAATTCATTCATAGTCAAAATGTCACTCGGCATTGCTGCCACCAAATTCCTGATCTGCTCGATAAAGCTGTCTGTGAGTCCCTGCCGTGCCTCGGCATAGCGGTCCTGCTTCAGTGCTTCGCCGGTGAGCTCCGCCACCCGCTTGAGTGCCTTTTGCTGCACCCGGCGCTCCATATCGTCTCTGAGCTGGGCCTCGGACTGCTCCGCGCTGAGACTGAGCGCTTCCACCTCTTCGGCCCGTTCGGCAGCTGCGGCGCGGCTGTTTTCCTCGGCGCGGTCGGCGGCCTCCTGCAGCATGGCCGCGTGGGCAGTTTCCGCTTCTGCGTTGGCGGCGCTGATGTCTGCCTGGACCCGCTCGGCGTCGGCGCGGGCGGTCTCGGCGTCCTCCAGATCCCTGGCGATCCGATCCTGCCTGCCCTTGAAGGTCTTGGCGATCAGCTTCCGCGTCAGGAAGAACAGGGCGCCGAAGAGGATCAGGAAGTTGATCAGGCTGTACAGAAATTCTTTCCACATGTCCCGATCACCTCTTTCCCGCCAGCAGCGCGGCCGTCAGGGTTTCCACCAGCTCCGGCATCTGCGCCTCGAGGGTTTCCTCCGCTTCGGCCTCCTCCTTCTGGAGCTGGGCCTTGGCGTCCTTCATGGCGTCGGCGTTCTGTTTGTGAGCCTCGGCCAGGGCTTCGGCTCTGGCCTTCTCATCCTTGGCGCGGGCTTCTGCCAGAAGCTGGGCAGCCTCGGCGGCCTTAGCCTTGCGCTTTTCCTGCAGCTCCCGGTCGTTGGCTTCCCGGGCGGCCTCGGCCTCTTTGCCGGCGGCGATGCCCGCGTCCACCTTCGCCTTGCGCTCGTCCATGAAACGGATCAGCGGATCAAAAAGCAGTTTTTTCAGCACAAACAGCAGCACGAGAAAGCAAAGGATCGTCCAGATCAGTTCTGAAACGTTAATGCTCAAAACGTGTGCCTCCTATTGTAATGATGGATGGGCTAATCAGATTTTACCAACCAGCATGAAGGCAATGACGAGACCGTAGATGGTCAGCGCCTCCATCATGGCCAGTGCCACGATCATGTTGGTACGGATGGTGCCGGCGGCTTCCGGCTGACGGGCGATGGCCTCCATGGCCTTGGCGGCGGTGAGACCCTGGCCGATGGCGGGGCCCAGCGTGCTGAATGCGATGGCGATGGCTGCGGCCAGCGCAATGATAGCGGATGCGGTCATGATTTGTTTCCTCCTAAGTTTTATGTCTTAAATTTATTTGCTTACGAATTATTCTTCCTCGCCGAGGGCCTCGGTGAGATAGATGGACACCAGCATGGTGAACACCATGGCCTGAATCAGACAGAACAGCAGACTCAGCACATGCATCACGATGGGCAGACCGATGGCGGCCAGACCGCCCAGCTGCTCCGCTGCCAGCTCCTCGCCATAGAGGTTGCCGTAGAGTCGCAGGGACAAGGAGACCGGGTGGACCACCTGTTCGATCAGGTTCAGCGGCAGCATCAGAATGCACAGGAACATGGGCTGCATCAGGCTTTTGAAGTAGCCGCCCACGCCCTGATGGCGGATGCCCTCCTCCTGGACTACCACGAAACTGATGGCCGCCAGCGCCGCCGTCACCGACAGGCTGGTGGTGGGCACCGCGAAGACGCTTCCGGCGCCGGGCAGCAGGCTGGAGTAGTTGGAGACGACAATGAAAATGAAGAACGTCGCCATCAGCGGGAAGTACCGCCGCATGTTTTCTTTTCCGAGAATGCCGCCGAAGAAGCCCTGCAGCGCCTCAATGGCCATCTCGGCCGCATTCTGCAGCTTTCCGGGTACGGCCTTCAGATTCCGGGTCGCGAGAAAACTGAAGATTGCCAGCACGGCCACCAGCACCCACATGGATACGACGGTTTTCGTCACCTCCAGCGGGCCGATGGAAAACAATACGTTTGCTTCATGCAAGGTCATTCACCTCCCTCGTCCGCAGCCTCCGGTTTCGGAGCGCTGTCCATTTCCTGTTTCATCTGTCTCGTCAGCCGCAGCACAAACAGCGGGTTCGCCGCCGAGAGCACCAGCGCGCAGCTTAACAGGGTGGCGTAGAAGTTCATGGGAACCATATTTCTGGTGAAGAAGATCAGCGCCAGCACCGCAAAGTTTACCACCATGCGGGCGAAATTCGTGGCGGTCACTGCGGCCAGACCGTCGCCGCCGTTGCGCTTCACGGCCGCACGGGTAATGCACATATTCAAATATCCTGCAATGATACCCAACACCGCGCCGACTGCAATGCCCAGCGCGATCTCGCCGTAGTTCATGTCCGGCGGCCTCCCTTCTTAGCGCATTCTTAGCACGCTATTGTATACTTAATCAATATTCTATCATGTCTTATTCTGGATGTCAAAGCATCCTGCACAAAAAATAACGTTAAATGCTTAACGATATAAAGCGACCGGCGGAAACCGAAAAATATCGGAAAGCTCTTTGCAGATTTGAGAAAATGGTATATAATAGACCAAACTGGGTTTTTCCGTCCAAATCGGACGGATTTCGACCTCATTTCCGTCGAAAAAGGCCGAAACGGAATGATGAAAGCGAGTAACCATGATGAATCTGAACTGCCGCATGGCAGGCGGGGAGCGTCCCGACCTGCTGCGTGAAAGTGCATATGCGAAGCTGAACCTGTCGCTGGATGTGCTGGGCAAGCGCGCCGACGGGTATCACGAGCTTTGCATGGTGATGCAGAGCGTCGCGCTCCACGACGATGTGAGCATTCTTTTGAACCACGAGGGGCGGTTCCGGGCCCAGAGCGACCGGAAATACCTCCCCTGCGACGAGCGGAATATCGCCCTCCGGGCGGCGAAGCTCTATCTGGAGCGCACCGGCCACGGAGACCTGGGGGCTTCGGTCAGACTCCGAAAGCGGGTGCCGGTCTGCGCTGGCCTCGGCGGCGGCTCCTCGGACGCGGCGGCGGTGCTGCGGGCGCTGAACCGGCATTTTGAGGATCCGCTGGATCTGCAGCAGCTGGAGGCGCTGGGCCTGGAGCTGGGCAGCGACGTGCCCTACTGCATCGCCGGCGGCACCATGCTGGCGAAGGGGAGAGGCGAGGAACTGACCCCCCTGACCCCCCTGCCGGAGACTTTTGTGGTCATCTGCAAGCCGGATTTCCCGATCTCCACCCCGGATCTGTTCCGCCGGATCGACGCGAGAAATTCCCGCTGCCGCCCCGACACCGAGGGCATCTTCAAAGCTCTGGAGCAGGGCGACGTTCTGGGCGTGAGCCGGAGGATGTACAACGTCTTTGAGGATGTTTTGGAGCATCGCGCCGGAGACATCAACGCCATCAAGAGCACCCTTCTGGGCGCCGGGGCTGCCGGCAGTGTCATGAGCGGAACCGGATCTGCGGTGTTCGGCCTGTTTCTCAGCCGCAAAATGGCGGAGAGCGCCGCCCGGACCCTGAAAGCCCAGTATCGTGAGACCTTTTTGACCCAGACCATTGACCGTTTGGATGTTTGAGAAAAAGATGGAGGAACCCCATGCAGCAATATGTATCCCGTAGATTTTTGTCCGTCCTGCTGATCCTGGCACTGCTGGCTTCGCTGGTGGTTTTCCTGGTGCAGTGCGGCAAGACCGACAGCACCGGCGCCGATGCCGACGCAGCCGCCGCCGCCGAAACCACCGTGCCGGAGACAGCCCAGCCTACCGCAACCCCGGAGCCGAAGTCCAAAGACCCTTACGACGCCGTGAAAAACTACTGGTCGGAGGAGCAGCTCACCCAGGGCTGGGGCCCGGAGCAGCCGTGGGTTCGGCGGTCTCGGCGGCGAGATCCGCGGAGCCCTCCTCCACGGGGGTGTTT
>CADCQK010000068.1 GCA_902803575.1 Oscillospiraceae bacterium | reverse complement strand
TGCCCTCCACCGGCCAGACCGGCTCCGTGGAGGCGGCGGTCTCGGCGGCCTCCTCGGTGGGCTCGGTGACGGGGGTGGTCTCAGGCTCTTCGAAAATGGTGGGCTCCGGGGTATCGGCAGGCAGCACCTCCACGGCGCTCAGCGTATCGTCAAACGCTGCCTCGTCCAGATAGTCCGCCGGCTCTCTGACCAGCGACCAGATGGACACGCCGATCACCGCCGCGCACAGGGCCATGACAATGTAGAAGCCTCTTCCCTCGATGATCTGCTGCAGCAGCTTTCCAAATCCCTTTTTGGACTCCATTTCGTTCCCTCCAATGAAAAAGGTGTTTACACTGGCAGTTTTACCAGTATAAACACCTTTTATTCACTTAGAGGGCTCTCTTACTTGACAGAGAAAAATGCGTCCTTGCCCAGGTACTTGGCGACGTCGCCCAGCTCCTCCTCGATGCGGAGCAGCTGATTGTACTTCGCAACGCGGTCGGTGCGGCTGGGAGCACCGGTCTTGATCTGGCCGGCGTTGACGGCGACGGAGATGTCGGCAATGGTGGTGTCCTCGGTCTCGCCGGAGCGGTGAGAGACGACAGCGGTGTAGCCGGCGCGGTTGTCCATCTGGATGGCGTCCAGGGTCTCGGTCAGGGTGCCGATCTGGTTGACCTTGATCAGGATGGAGTTGGCAACCTTCTTCTCGATGCCGGTGCTCAGGCGGCTGACGTTGGTGACGAACAGGTCGTCGCCCACCAGCTGCACCTTGTCGCCGATGGCGTCGGTGAGGAGCTTCCAGCCCTCCCAGTCGGTCTCGGCCATGCCGTCCTCGAGGGAGATGATCGGGTACTTGTTGCAGAAGTCAACCCACATGGCGACCAGCTGCTCGGCGCTCATCTGGGTGCCGGTCTTGGGCTGGACATAGGTCTTCTTCTCGTCGTCCCACCACTCGGAGGAGGCGGCGTCAATGGCGATCATGAAGTCCTCGCCGGGCTTGTAGCCGGCCTGCTCAACGGCCTGCACCAGAGCCTTCAGGGCGTCCTCGTCGCTGCCCAGGTTGGGAGCATAGCCGCCCTCGTCGCCCACGCCGGCGGCGGGGGTGCCGTTGGCCTTCAGGACGCTCTTCAGGGTGTGGAACACCTCGGCGCACATTCTGAGGGCTTCCTTGAAGCTCTTGGCGCCCACGGGCATGATCATGAACTCCTGGATCTCAACGTTGTTGGTGGCGTGAGCGCCGCCGTTGAGGACGTTCATCATGGGAACCGGCAGGGTCTTGGCATTGACGCCGCCGATATAGTTGTACAGGCCCACGCCGGAAGCCTCGGCAGCGGCCTTGGCCACGGCCAGAGAAGCGCCCAGAATGGCGTTGGCGCCCAGACGGGTCTTGTTGGGGGTGCCGTCCAGATCGATCAGGGTCTGGTCGATGCCGGGCTGATCCAGCGCGTTCAGGCCGATGAGAGCCTCGGCGATCTCGGTGTTCACGTTGTCGACAGCCTTGGTGACGCCCTTGCCCAGGTAACGGCTCTTGTCGCCGTCGCGCAGCTCGCAGGCCTCATAGATGCCGGTGGAAGCGCCGGAGGGAACGGCGGCACGACCGATGGTGCCGTCCTCCAGGACGACCTCGACCTCCACGGTGGGGTTGCCGCGGGAGTCCAGAATCTCTCTTGCGTAGACGTCAACGATCTCGAAAATCTGTTTCATGGTTGGTTCTCCTTTTTCAAAATTTATAGGAAGGAATTATGCTTGAATCATGCTCACGCCGTTCATCTCAGACGGCTGCTCGATCTCCATCAGCTGGAGCATCGTGGGGGCCAGGTCGGCCAGTCTCCCCTGCTCACGCAGCGGGCGCTCGTCACCCACCATCACCAGCGGCACCAGGTTCGTGGTGTGGGCGGTGTTGGGACTGCCGTCAGACTCCACCATCCGGTCGGCGTTGCCGTGGTCGGCGGTGATCAGCAGCTTGTAGCCCATCTCCTCCGCCGTCTTGACGATCTCGCCCAGGCAGGCGTCCACGGTCTCCACCGCGGTGATGGCGGCGCTGAGGACGCCGGTATGGCCCACCATGTCGCAGTTGGCGAAGTTGCAGATGATCATGTCATACTTGCCGGACTGCATCCGCTTCACCAGCTCGTCCTTCACGGCCACGGCGCTCATCTGCGGGATCAGGTCGTAGGTGGGGAACTCTCTGGGAGACGGGATCAGGCAGCGGTCCTCGCCCTCGTAGGTGGTCTCGGTGCCGCCGTTGAAGAAGAAGGTCACATGGGCGTACTTCTCGGTCTCGGCGATGCGCAGCTGCTTGAGGCCGTGATCGCTTGCCACCTCGCCCAGGGTGTTCTTCAGCTCCTCCGGCGGGAAGGCCACGGGCAGGTCAACCAGCTTCTCGTCGTAGCGGGCAGTGCAGACATAGTTCAGCGGGAAGACGGTCTTCTTTCTCTCGAAGCCGTCGAAATCGGCCTGAGACAGCGCATAGGTCATCTCTCTGGCGCGGTCGGGGCGGAAATTCATAAAGATGACGCTGTCGCCCTCATTGATCATGCCTTCGGGGTCGCAGACCACGGGCTTCACGAACTCGTCGGTGACGCCTTCGTCGTAGCTCGCCTGCATGGCGTGGACAGGGTCAGGATCCTGGACGCCCTCGCCCAGGGTGATGGCGTTGTAGCTCTCCTCCACGCGGTCCCAGCGCTTGTCACGGTCCATGCCGTAGAAGCGGCCGGAGAGGGTGGCGATTTTGCCGCAGCCGATTTCGTTACAGTAATCCACCAGCTGCTGCACGTAGCCCTTGCCGGAGCTGGGCGGCACGTCGCGGCCGTCCAGGAAGCAGTGGAGATAGACCTTTTCGAGGCCCCGCTCTTTGGCCATCTTCACGCAGGCGAAGATGTGCTTGATGTGGCTGTGGACACCGCCGTCCGACAGCAGACCCAGGATGTGGAGCTTCTTCCCTGCCGCCTTCGCCGCGTCCATGCTGGCGATGTAGGCGGGATTTTCGAAGAAGCTGCCGTCCTCGGTGGCGTTGGTGATTCTGGGCAGCGGCTGGAAGACCACGCGGCCGCCGCCGATGTTCATGTGACCCACCTCGGAGTTGCCCATCTGGCCTTCCGGAAGACCCACATCCAGACCGGAGGCGGAGATCTTCGCGTGGGGCCAGCGCGCCATGAGGCTGTCCATGACCGGGGTATTTGCCGTCCAGATGGCGTTGCCGGCGTCGTGATTGCCGATGCCGTAGCCATCCAGAATGATGAGTGCTGCTTTGCTCATAGACGCACCTTACTTCGCGGTCGCCATGATGATGGTGGCGAAGTCCACGGGCTTCAGGGAAGCGCCGCCGATGAGGCCGCCGTCGATGTCGGGCTGGGCCAGAAGGTCCGCCGCGTTCTTGGCGTTCATGCTGCCGCCGTACTGGATGGTGATGCTGTCGGCAGTCTCCTGATCGTAGATGCGGGCAAGCTCGGCGCGGATGTCGTGGCAAGCCTCCTGAGCCTGCTCGTTGGTGGCGGTGACGCCGGTGCCGATGGCCCAGATGGGCTCATAGGCGATGATGCACTTCTTGGCGTCCTCGGCGGAAATGCCGGAGAAAGCCACGACCACCTGGCTGTTCACAAAATCCTTGGTCAGGCCGCACTCGCGCTGCTTCAGGCTCTCGCCCACGCAGACGATGGGGGTGATGCCATTGGCCAGCAAGGCCTTGGTCTTGGCATTGACGGAGGAGTCGGTCTCGTTGTGGTACTGACGGCGCTCGCTGTGGCCGACGATGCAGTACTGGGGGCCCAGCTCTTTCAGCTGAGAGACGCTGACTTCGCCGGTGTAGGCGCCCTTTTCAAAGGCGGAGACGTCCTCGGCGCCGACGCCCATGCCCACCACGTCCTTGTTGGCGTTCAGGGCGGGGATCAGCGGATAGGGGGCGCAGATGACGATGTCGCAATCGTAAGCGCCGGTGATGGCGGCCTTCAGCTCGGAGGCGAAGGCGGGAACCTCGCTGGCCAGCTTGTTCATTTTCCAGTTACCGGCGATGACGGTTTTTCTGCTCATAATAGTTTCTCTCCTTTTGAAGTTGATAGCTTACTTGTCCTGCAGGCAGGCAACGCCCGGCAGCTCCTTGCCCTCGAGGAACTCGAGAGATGCGCCGCCGCCGGTGGAGATGTGGGTCATCTTGTCGGCGTAGCCCAGCTTCTCAACGGCAGCCGCGCTGTCGCCGCCGCCCACGATGGTGACCGCGCCGGACTCGGCCAGCGCCTTGGCCATGGCCTCGGTGCCAACGGCGAAGGCCGGGAACTCGAAGACGCCCATGGGGCCGTTCCAGACCACGGTGCCGGCGTTCTTCACGGCCTCGGAGAACAGCTCGATGGTCTTGGGGCCGATGTCCATGCCCTCCCAGTCAGCGGGCATCGCCTCGGAGGCGACGATCTGGCGCTCGGTGTCAGCGGCAAATTCCTTGCCCACCACGGTGTCCACAGGCAGGAGCAGCTGCACGCCCTTGTCCTTGGCCTTCTGGATCATGTCCAGAGAGTACTGCAGCCAGTCGGCCTCCAGAAGGGAGTTGCCCACCTCGTCGCCCAGCGCCTTCTGGAAGGTGTAGCTCATGCCGCCGCCGATGATGACGATGTCCGCTTTTTCAAGCAGCTTCTCGATGACTCCGATCTTGTCGGAGACCTTTGAGCCGCC
>CADCQK010000067.1 GCA_902803575.1 Oscillospiraceae bacterium | reverse complement strand
GTCATGCTTTCCGTCCACCCAGACGGGGCCGGCGGTGTGGATGACCCATTTTGCGGGCAGGTCATACCCTTTCGTGAGAACGGACTCACCCCAGTTCAGTGCGGGGAGCTGGTCGCAGGCTTCGTGCAGCTGCGTGCCGGCCGCACGGTGAATGGCACGGTCGGCGCCGCCACCGCCGCTGTACACCACGTCTGTGGGATTTACAATGGCGTCGCAGACCTGGGCGGTAATGTCGCCGCTGATGATTTGAAATGGCATGGCGGCACTCCTTTCGTTGCGTTTTTCTTCATCATAGCGTTGGAACCCGGGGTTGTCAAGGAAAGGGAGAGAAGGTCACTTTCGAAGCGACCATTCTGAGGGAAAAGGCGGTTATGATAAGCTCAGAAAACATCAAGGAGGTATTTCCCATGACCAACGAGACCAAGCGAAACGACATCACCGAGCTGGTATTCATCCTGGACCGCAGCGGCTCCATGCACGGCCTGAAAGCCGACACCATCGGCGGCTTCAACACCATGCTGGAGCAGCAGAAGCAGGAGCCCGGCACCTGTCTGGTCACAACGGTGCTGTTCGACCATGAGCAGATCACGCTCCACGACCGCATTCCCATCACCGATATTCCGGCCCTGACGGAGCAGGACTATCAGCCCCGCGGCAGCACCGCGCTGCTGGACTCTGTGGGCAGCACGATCCGCCACATCGCCCGCATCCACCGCTATGCCAGACCGGAGGACGTGCCGGAGCGTACGCTGTTCGTGATCACCACGGACGGCATGGAGAACGCCAGCCGGCACTACACTGCCGACCAGGTGCGGCAGATGGTGCAGCATGAACAGGAGAAGTACGGCTGGGAGTTCCTGTTCCTCGGCGCGAATCTGGATGCGGTGGAGACGGCCTCCCGCATCGGCATCCGGGCGGACCGTGCCGCCAACTACAATGCGGACGGCATGGGTACCGGGGTCCTGTATGAGAGCGTATCCAGGGCAGTCTCCCAGGTGCGGTCCAACGCCCCGCTGGGCGCCAAGTGGCGTGAGGATGTGGACGCAGACTACGCCAAGCGCGGGAAGCGCAAGTAAGGCAGCAGACTTGCCCCGGAGTGTTTTGACCACTCCGGGGCGGTTTTTGTTTGCCGAAAACGCCTTAGATACTGCTTGCTATCTTTTGGAGCTGCGGATATAATAATTGCAACGAAAAGCCTGCGTGAGGAGCGCGGAGCAGAGCAGACGCATCTGAAGGTCCATGAGAAGAGAGGAAAACAGGATGAAGGCAATTCTGGAGGAAAACAAACGGCGCATTGACCAGCGGCTGGAGGCGGGGCTGGCGCTGCTGCGAGAGACGTATCCGGTGGTGGCCTGCCCGGCAGATCCGCAGCTGTCGGACCCGGTGATCGGGGGGCGTCCGCACCACGCCCGGCGCTATGACATTCGAGGCGTCGGCAATCTGCTGGTGATGACAGTCAAGGAGACAGAGGCCAACCAGCTCAGTTCCTTTGTCCTCATGCCCTACGCCAAAAACCTCCCGCTGTTCTCCACGGATTTCGTCTATTCCGGGGAGAAGCGATTTTTCCTGCTGGAGATCTATGATCTCTCGGTGTACCATGACGCGGAATATGATGCCGGGATAGATGGGTTTCGGCAGTTCGGAGAAAGGATCGCGGATCTACCGGACCTTCCCACCAGAAGCGCTTGGTACGACAACATTCGCCCGGTCTGCTGGGCGAAGACCTACGGCCCGGAGCAGGACGATTTCGTGCTGGAGCAGTTTTTGGAGTTCCTGAAGCTGTTTGTCTCCATGGAACAGGCGGCACCCGTGCTCACCGGGGAGGACTTGGTTGAGAAGTGGAAGAAAAACAAATCCTACGCCGATCAATTGATCGATGCGGGCGGGGTCTCTACGGATCTCTTTACGGCTGCGCTGGGCGCGGAGAACACCCGGCGGTTCTTCCACGAGGTGTTCTTCGGGGCGAAGTGGTATCAGCCGCAGTCTGTGCCCATGCAGCAGATCGACGCCTTTCTTGACTGGCGTGACGCAGACGGTGTCAGCAATCGGGAAAAGATCCAATCGAATCAGAAGGTGATCCGCAGAGTTGCCACAACGGATAAAGACAAAAGCTACGAAGCGTCTGACGCTGTGGCAGAGGCGGGCAAATACCCCGCAGGCGTCGTGCTGCGGGACGGGAAGCTGATCGGCTTCGGCATCCACATCTATAACGAGGACATCTACCCCCTCCAGAGCTTCGAGATCTATCTGCGAAACTGCGGGCTCGGCGGGCCGCTGGATCTCTCCGGGTTTAAGGATCTGCTGTTCGTGGACCTCTATCACAACCGGATCGAGGCGCTCGACGTTAACGGAGATGTTGCCCTCCGGATCCTCGGCGTGCAGGACAATCGGATCCAAAGGCTCGATGTGCGCAGCCTGAAAGCCTGCCAGGGCATCGACGCGGGGAAGAACCGGCTCTCCGCGCTGGATGTGTCGCAGAACGCGGAGCTGGTGGAGCTGTACATCAACGACAATGATTTTTCGTCCATCGACCTTACCCAAAATCCGAAATTAAAGTACTTCTATTGTCACAACAATCGCATCACGTCGCTGGACACGACGGCGAATCCGCTGCTGCGGCATCTGGACGCCACAGGAAATCCCATGAAGCTTATCCGCTCGCTGGCGCCCCAGCGGGACGAGCAGCTCCCGCTGGAACTCAAGGCAGACGGCCCCGGGACGGTCGGGCTGAAATTCAACCCGGTCTACAACGCCCAGTGGAAGGAGACCGGGGAATGGCGGCAGACCTATTTTGCGGTTCCGGAGCCCGGCGCAGCGTTCACAGGCTGGTATGATCCCGCGGGGACCCTGCACTCCCGGGAACCTGTATGGCAGGATGCCTACGGCAGCAGCCGGATCCTGACGGCAAGGTTTGAATCGTAAGGAGGAATGGGAACAAAGGCCCCGGAGTTTTCAATCAGGTATAATGGATCATCCGGATGATGCAGATTTGCATTTTATACAATGAAAGCAAAAAACCGAGGGTCATGTCAATGACGCTCGGTTTCTCTTATCTGTCCTGAATCGGTCTGCATGTGCTTCGGTTCACTCGCCCCGGATTGCTGCAGACATTCAGCGGGTCACAGCTTCCGCTCTACACGGATCTCCGGGTCTATGAGCGCGGTAAAGGTCTCGGCGTCCGCGGGGCTGCCCACGATGCTGCCGTAGTGGATCGGGATCGCGACGCCGGGTCGGATCTCGTTGACCAGCTCTGCGGCAGCTTTGGCGTTCATGGTGTAGGTTCCGCCGATGGGTACCATCGCGATATCGCAGCGCACCCTCCGGTTGTCCTTTGTCGCGTCCGTATCTCCGGCGGCATAGATGCGAATCCCGTCAATGATCAGGATGTATCCGACCCAGCCGGCAGACTGCGGATGGAAGTGCTTGATGTTGTTATAGGCGGGAACGGTTTCCAGCGCAAGACCCTTTACGGTCAGCGCCTCCCCGGGGCGCACCGTGACGATGCTTCCGACGAAGCCGCACTGCTCCTGGGCCTGTTTTTCCATTTTCTGCGGAATGACCAGCACCGTTTCCGCGCCGGCGACCTTCCGGATATCGGAGGGAGAAAAATGATCGTGGTGGTCGTGGGTGATGAGCACAAAGTCCGCGTCATGGGCTGCATCGCCGATCTCCAGCGGATCCAGATAGACGATCCCCTCGGGGGCTTCGATCCGAATGCTGCTCTGCGTGTTCACCCGGATGTTTTCAAGCATGTTTTGGATCTCCATGTGTGCTGCTCCTTTCTGTGCCCGTAAGATGACGGGGAGATGATTCTCAACTTCTCGTTCGGTCTTAATAAAGTGCGATATTGCTGTCGGTGCGGCTCTCTGTGCCGCCGCAGAGGACGCCGTTTTCGAGCCGGACGATCATCTGCCCGCGCCCGAAGGAGGGCGTGTTGTCGTCATAGGCGATATCGTGTCCCATTTCGCGGAGCGCTTCGAGCATCTCCGGACGGAACCTGCGTTCCACGGTCACGCGCCCGTCGCGCAGCCACTGCCAGCGCGGGGCGTCCAGCGCCTGCTGCGGGTCCAAATGAAAGTCCACATGGTTCATCACGACCTGCAGGTGCCCCTGGGGCTGCATATACGCGCCCATCACGCCGAAGGGACCGACCGGCATGCCGTCCTTCATCAGAAAACCCGGGATGATCGTATGGTAGCTCCGCTTTCCGGGACGCAGGACGTTGGCGGCTGCGGGATCCAGAGAGAAATCCGCGCCCCGGTTATGCAGGGCGATGCCCGTACCGGGGACGACGATCCCGGAACCGAAGCCCATGTAATTCGACTGGATCCAGGATACCATGTTTCCCTCGCCGTCCGCGCAGCAGAGATACACCGTGCCGCTCTTCGGAGGCAGGGCAGCCACATGCGTCCGCGCCTGTGCACCGATCTCCTGCGCACGCATGGCGCCGTATTCCGGCGTGATCAGCCGGTGATAGTCGATCTCCATATAATTGGGATCCGTCACATAGCGGAACGCATCCGCAAAGGCCAGCTTCATCGCCTCGATTTGATGGTGATAGGTGCGCGGGTCTTCTTTTTCCGGGAAATCGAAGTTGTTCAGGATGTTCAGCGCCATCAGCGCCGCGATGCCCTGCCCGTTCGGCGGGATCTCGCAGACCTCATAGCCCCGGTAGGATACGCGGATCGGCTCGACCCACTGCGGACGGAAGGCGGCGAGATCGTCAAAGCGCAGATAGCCGCCATGCCTGCGGCTCTCCGCGTCGATCATTCCAGCCAGCACGCCGCGGTAAAAGCTCTCGGCATTCGTCTCGCCGATATCCTGCAGCGTATCGGCGTGATCCCGCAGCCGCACCAGTTCACCCGGCTCCGGGGCGCGGCCCTCCGGCGCAAAGGTCCGGAACCAGCCGTCGAAGCAGGGGGCGCTGCACAGCTCTCGATAGCGATTCAAAGAAGCTGCCCATGCTTTGGAGAGATTCGGCGGGCAGGGATAGCCCTCACTGGCATAGCGGATGGCAGGGGAGAGGTCTTCGGAGAGACTTCGCCGTCCGAACCTTTCCACCGCAGCCGCCCACGCGCCCGGAGCGCCGGGGACGGTGACGCTGGTCCAGCCCAGCGCAGGCATTCTGCCGTGCTCGTCCTTTCCGTCTCTGAGTACCGTCTCCGCGTCCGCCAGCATGGGCGCCGGGCCGCTGGCATTGAGTCCGAAGAGCTGACCGGTCTTTGCGCTCCAGATCAGCGCGAATGCGTCTGAGCCGAGACCGTTGCTGGTCGGTTCTGTGACGGTAAGGGTCGCCGCTGCCGCGACTGCGGCGTCGATGGCGTTGCCGCCCGCACGCAGGATCTCCAGCCCTGCGGCAGACGCCTGCGGACTGGAACAGTTCACCATTCCGCTGCGCGCAAATAAGGGATACCGCTGGGAAGGATATCGCTGCGCGAGCGGGTCGAAATTCAGTTTCATACCGGGATCCACCCTTTTATGATTTGACCTTAGCGTACCATAGAATCAGAGATACCGCAAGACACAGAAGCGGCCGTCTGGCGAGGGAAATGGTCGAAATCCATGTTGGCGGAATGGCACTGCATGTTTGCAGAAGATGAGCGTCTTCCATTTTGAAACGACGCATCCGTATGGAAACTGCAGCCGCTGCGGTTGCTGAGGGGCTGCAATTGTGGTAAACTGAAGCAAACCTGAGTCTGGATCGGAGAGGCTTTTTTCTGCCTGTTTGAGAAATGAGCAGACTGCAACGGAATTACGACAGGAGGAGATGCTGCCATGCGCTTTGAAGATCTGATCGCAATGAGAAAAAGCACGAGAACCTACAGCGGTGAACCCATTCCTGAGGAAAGGATCGAGCAGCTGCTTGCGGCGGCACATCAGGCGCCCAGCAGCCGAAATCTCCATCCGGTGGATTATATCGTTGTCAGGGATCACGCCCTGCTCCGTCAGCTCTCGCGGGTGAAGACCGCCGGCTCCGGCATGCTGAAAAACGCGGACGTCGGCATCGTCGTGCTGGGCGACCGGGAGAAATCGGACGCCTGGATCGAGGACTGTTCCATCGCCATGATCTATATGCAGCTGATGGCCACGGAGCTTGGGATCGGAAACTGCTGGGTGCAGTGCCGCGGCAGGAAATCGCAGCAGAAGAAAGGGCAGCCGATCCCCATGGAGGAGGATCAGAGCCCTGCGGAGACCGAGGCACAGGTCGCGGCGCGGATTGCTGCGGTCAGGGATTCGGACGATTTTTTGACCTCAGAGGAATATGCCCGGGAATTGCTCCACTTTCCTGAGAATATGGCGCTGGAGGCGATTCTCTCCCTGGGAATGTGAGGAAGTATATAAGGAAGGATCTGTATGGAAAACCGCAGCATTCAAGCAGTTCACTTAGCGCATGACAGCGATCGGCCGTTATCTGCACCGGACCGCTTTGGTCCCGACACCGCTGAGAGAGCCCGGCGCTTTCACCGCAGCTTTCCCGAATACAGGGAGACGCCGCTGGTGGAGCTCAAAGCGCTGTCGAAACGGCTGGGCGTCGCCTCCATCCGGGTCAAGGACGAGAGCTTTCGCTTTGGGCTGAACGCCTTCAAGGTGCTGGGAGGCAGCTATGCGCTGGGCAGCTACATTGCAAAAAAGCTCGGCGTTGACCTGTCCGAGCTTCCATATGAAAGGCTGATCCGTCCCGAGGTTCGCGAAAGGCTCGGGCCCATCACCTTCGTCACCGCAACGGACGGCAATCACGGCCGTGGGATCGCATGGACGGCCAGCAAGCTGAAGCAGAAAAGCGTGGTGTTCATGCCCAAGGGCAGCGCACAGGAGCGTCTGCAGAACATCCAGGCCCTCGGCGCGGAGGCGTCCATCACCGATCTGAACTACGACGATACCGTCCGGCATGCGCTCTCGTGCCAGAAGCAATATGGCTGGGCGCTCATTCAGGATACTGCCTGGCCCGGCTATGAGGAGATCCCCGGCTGGATCATGGAGGGCTATACCACCATGGCCTCGGAGATCCGGGAGCAGCTTCAGGGCGAGAAGCCCACGCACATCTTCCTGCAGGCCGGCGTCGGCGCCATGGCGGGCGCGATCTGCGGCTATTTCACGGCGCTTTACGGCGATGCGGAGTGTCCGGTCATCACCATTGTGGAGCCGGATCAGGCGGATTGCCTCTATCGCACCGCGAAGGCGAACGACGGGCAGCTCCACGCCGTAACGGGAGACATGCGCTCCATCATGGCCGGCCTCTGCTGCGGGGAGCCCTGCACCATCGGCTGGGAGATCCTGCGGGATCATGCCGATCACTTTATCTCGATCCCCGATTCCGTCGCAGCCAAAGGGATGCGGGTCCTCGGAAATCCCCTCCCCGGCGATGCGCGCGTGATCTCCGGTGAGAGCGGCGCCGCCACCATGGGATTTGTGACGGAGGTGCTGACCAATCCGGCGCTGCGTGATTTGAAGCAGAAGCTGGCATTGGATTCCGAATCCAGGATTCTCTGCATCTCCACCGAGGGCGACACCGACCGCGAAAACTACCGCCGCATCGTGTGGGACGGACTTTTTCCGAGTTTTTATTCGAAAGAAAGCTGACAGCATACTCCGATGTATTTCAACACGTCGGAGCTTGTCGAAGAGAGCCGTGACAGCGCTTCCAAAAAACGTTTGACACACAGAAAAGAGAAACCGGAGCAGACCGATCGGCCTGCTCCGGTTTTGATTATGCAATTGGATCACACGAACAGCTCGTCGATGGAATAGAGGGCAGCCTTGCCGGCCATGAAGATCTTCTCGCCCTCCTGACGGCAGTAGAGGGTGCCGCCGCGCTTGGAGGCCTGATAGGCAACCAGCTCGTTCTTGCCCAGCACGTCCTTCCAGTAGGGGATGATGTGGCAGTGGCCGGAGCCGCAGACCGGGTCTTCGGCGACGCTGAGCTTCGGCGCGAAGCTGCGGGAGACGCAGTCCTCAGAAGCGCCCCGGGCGGTGACGTGCACCAGCAGACCGTCGATCTGCTTGATCTTCTCCAGATCCGGATTCAGCTCCCGGACGATCTGCTCGTCTTCCACCACGCACAGCAGGTCGCGGGCAAGATAAGCTTCCTTCACCTTGGCGCCGAGGGCGTCCTCCATGGCGGCGGTGACGTCAACGGGCTTGAGATCATAGGCGGGGAACTCCATCTCATAGAGCTCGCCCTTGCGCACGACGATCAGATCGCCGGACAGGGTGGTGAAGACGACCTTTTCCGCGTCCATCTCATAGTAGTTCAGCAGCACGAAGGCGGTGCCCAGGGTGGCGTGGCCGCAGAGGTCGATCTCGCCGCCGGGGGTGAACCAGCGCAGATGCCACTTTTCCCCCTCCTTCACGGTGAAGGCGGTCTCGGAGAAATTGTTTTCGCGGGTGATGTTCATCATCATCTCCTCCGGCAGCCATGCGTCCAGCACGCAGACGGCGGCCTGATTGCCGTGGAAGACCTGATCGGTGAACGCGTCAACAACATACTGTTTCATGAAACGTTCCTCCTTGTGTTTTGGTTGGCTTTATTATATATTAAGCTCAAAGATAAGTAAAACAGATGTTTTGCATATTTACATGCAGGGGGCTTATTTGAACTATGAACCGCTATACGGCATTTCAGCAGGAGGGACTCGCGCCGAACATCCGGATGACCATGCATGACGACTACTCCATCCTCTCCATGGTGGAACAGGGGCTGGGAGTGACGATCCTGCCGGAGCTGGTGCTCAGAAAGCAGAGCTATGACATTGCGATCCTCCCGGTGGAGCCCATGGTCTACCGCAGAATCAGCATCATTTCCAGAGACGAAAACGAGCTGTCCGTGGCGGCAAAGACCTTCATCCGATTTCTGATCAAAAACGCAGATGCGCTGCCGTGAGTGCCGTTGACCGGCGGGAAAAAAGCTGGTATAATCAGCGAAAACAATCGGAAAGATGAGGGAATCACTATGAAAGCATCCCAGCAGAACATCCTGGATACCTGCGGTATCATGGTCATTGACGGCTCCATGTCCACGGCCCTTGAGAAGATGGGCTTGGATCTGAACCACAAGCTATGGACCGCGAAGGCCCTTGCGGAGAACCCCGAAATGGTGAAGCAGGTGCATATGGATTACTTCCGTGCCGGGGCGGACTGCGGCATCACCTGCAGCTACCAGGCCTCCATTCCCGGGCTCATGAGCTGCGGCTACAGCGAGCAGGAGGCGGAAGCATTGATCCGCCGCTCGGTGGAGCTCTTTCTGGAAGCTCGCGCGGAGTGGTGGGAGCAGGAGGGCCGCGCAGCCGGACGCGCCTGGCCCCTTTGTCTTGCCGGCATGGGTCCCTACGGCGCCTATCTCGCCGACGGCTCGGAGTACACCGGCGCCTATCAGGTCAGCGATGAGGAGCTTTACACGTTCCACTATCGCCGGGCAAAGCTTCTGCTGGAGGCCGGCGCGGACATCCTGCTCTTTGAGACCCAGCCCTCCCTGCACGAAGCGCTGCTGGAGGCCCGGATCGGGGAAGCGCTGGGCGCCGACTACTGGATCAGCTTCTCCTGCAGAGACGGCAAGCACAACGGCAAGGGTGAGCCGGTCGCCGAATGTGCTGCGGCACTGTCCAAGGAGCATCCTCATCTGAAAATGCTCGGCGTCAACTGCACGAAGCCGGAGTTTATTGAGTCGCTGATCCGCAGCTTGAAGAGCGGCACCGACCTTCCCATTGCGGTCTATCCCAACAGCGGCGAGGTGTACGATCCGGTCACGAAGACCTGGACCCATGCCGGGGGCGAGCTGGATTTCGGCACCTGGGTGCTGCGGTATATGATCGCCGGAGCCAGCGCCGTCGGCGGCTGCTGCACCACGGTGGACAGCCACATCCGACAGGTCGCTGAGGCGCGCGGGAAGTATCTCGCCATGGATCGGCCCGCATCGATCCCGAGGAAATAACCATGAAGGATTACTATACCATCGGTGAGACCGCGAAGCTCCTGGGCGTCTCTGCGCAGGCGTTGCGCTACTACGATCGGGAGAACATCCTCAGACCCGAGTACATCAACGAGCAGACGGGATACCGGTACTATACCTACCGGCAGTTTCACATCATCGACCGCATCAAGTACTTTCAGAGCTTCGGGCTTTCCCTGGAGGAGATCGGAGAGATCATCCGTCAGGGAACCGCCGAACACCTGCTGACCCGGCTCACCGCCAGAAAAGAAGTGCTGCTCGAGCAGATCAATCAGACGGTGGAGCAGATCAAGGACATCGACTGGTATATCAACTACTTCACCTTCTCCGGTCTGAGTGATGAGCCCACGGGCTTTTACCGTTCCCATCTGCCGGAGCGCTATGTGGTGGAGGTCCCGTGTGATCCGTCCGAGCCTCTTGCCGATATGGAGATCCGGCTCGCGGAGAAAAAGGGAAGGGAGCCTTACAGCAATCTGCCCTACCGCCGCCAGTACGGGTATCGGCTGCATATGGAGGATCTGATGCGGCAGGAATTTCGCCCCGACCGCTATTTTATCTTCACCAAATCCAGACCGGATCACGTCTGCCCGGACATTCAGGTGATCCCGGAGGGGGACTTCATCTGCTTCCGGACGCCCATTCTGCAAAAACGCTGGGACGCCGAGGCGTTCAAAGAATACTTCGCCGACCTGCCCCATCGGGGCTTGATCCTTGCGCTGGAGTATGAGAACAACCTGACGGACTGGTCAGAGGCCATGTATGAGGTGCAGATTCTGGTCTGAGCGCC
>CADCQK010000066.1 GCA_902803575.1 Oscillospiraceae bacterium | reverse complement strand
ACAACGACGATGCGGTCATCACCGCCGCCGAGGCCGTCAAGGACGTGACGCCGGTCTGGACCCCGGACCGCTACAACGTCTTCTGGGGCCGCAACAAGCACAACTAAAGGAGCATTACTATGAGCAAGAAACTTATCGCATATTTTTCCGCCAGCGGCAGCACCTCCAGACTGGCGCAGGCTCTGGCCGCCGCAGCGGATGCGGAACTCTATGAGATCCGTCCTGCCGTGCCCTATCAGCGGGGAGATTTGAACTGGATGGACAAGAAGGCCCGCAGCACCGTGGAGATGGCGGATCCCAACTGCCGTCCCGCCATGGCCGCAGCCGACGCCCCTGTGGCGGACGCGGATGTGATCTTCCTGGGCTTCCCCATCTGGTGGTACCGGGAGCCCGCCATCATCGACACCTTCCTGGAGGCCTATGACTTCTCCGGCAAGACCGTGGTGCCCTTCTTCACCTCCGGCGGCAGCCCGCTGGGGGAGGGACAGGGAAGGATCCAGCAGCTTGCCAAAGGCGCAAAGGTCCTCAATGGCAAGCGCTTCTCCGGCCGCACCTCTGAAAATGAGCTCAAGTCCTGGGTCGAGAGTCTGTCTCTGTAATTATCACTTTAACAGCCCTCTTTCCATTTTGGAAGGAGGGCATTTCTTTTCCCGGCGGGTTGAAAATTCGAGCAGTTTCCGCTATAATCAGGTACCGTATGACATTTTCCATTGAATGAAGGAACTTCCATGAACAGCAATTTTACCGAGGGGAGCATCGTGCCGAAGCTGGTGCGATTCGTGTTTCCGATCCTGTTTGCCATGCTGATCCAGTCACTGTACGGCGCGGTGGATCTTCTGATCGTGGGGCGGTTTTCCGACGCGGCCAACGTCTCCGCCGTGGCGGTGGGCTCCCAGATCATGCATTCCCTGACCTTTGTGATCACCGATCTGGCCGCCGGTACCGCGATCCTGCTGGGCCAGTTCATCGGTCAGAAGATTTTAAAATCCTGCGGGGAGACCGTTGGCGCCACGGTTTTCTTCTTCGGTATTTTGGGCGCTGTGATCTCTTTGGTCATGCAGCCGCTGGCCGCTCCGGTGACCGCTCTGATGAACGCGCCGGAGGAGGCATTCAGCCAGACCGTGGCCTATACCCGGATTTGCTGTGGCGGCACGCTGTTCATCGTCGCCTATAACATCCTCGGCAGCATCTTCCGCGGCATCGGTGACGCGAAGATGCCGCTGATCACGGTTCTGATCGCAGCGGTGTTCAACGTATTCGGTGATTTGTATTTTGTGGCGCACCTGCACATGGGCGCCGCCGGAGCCGCCATTGCCACGGTCATGGCGCAGGCCCTCAGTGTAGTGCTGTCGGTACTGATCATCAAAAAGCGGGGCATGCCTTTTTCCTTCCGCTGGCGGGATGTGGGCTTCCACCGGCCGGTGATCGGCAGCATCCTGCGTCTCGGCATTCCGCTGGCGGTACAGAACCTGCTGGTGTCCATCAGCTTTCTGATCATCCTTGCGCTGGTGAACAAGCTTGGCGTCATCGCGTCTGCTGGCATCGGCGTGGCGGAAAAGCTCTGCGGCTTCATCATGCTGCTGCCGGCGGCCTTCTCTCAGGCCATGAGCTCCTTCACCGCCCAGAACTACGGTGCCGGCCGGATGAAGCGGTCAGAAAAGGCCCTCCGCTACGGCATCGGGATCTCCTTTGCCTGCAGTCTGGTGGTGGGATCTGCGGCATTCTTCTTCGGTGACCAGATCAGCCGGATCTTCTCCACAGATCTGGAGGTCTGCCACGCTTCGGGAGAATACCTGAAGGCCTACGGCATCGACTGTCTGCTGACCTCGTTCCTGTTCTGCTTCATCGGCTTTTTCAACGGCTTTTCCCAGACCGGCTTCGTCATGGTGCAGGGCATCGCCGGCGCCTTCGGCGTGAGAGTTCCGCTGTCGATCCTGTTCAGCCGAATGCAGCCGGTGTCCATCTTCCGGATCGGTCTTGCCACGCCCTGCTCTACGCTGCTGCAGATTCTTCTCTGCTTCCTGTACTTCTTCCGCTGCCGGAAGCGCTACCGAAACGGCCCTCTGTGGGACAGCAATTAATTATTAATAGGAGGTAAATCCTATGCGCATTCGAATGATGACCCCGGCGGACATCTCCGACGTGCTGGAGATGATGCGCGTGTTCTACGCCTCGGAGGCGGTCTCCACCAACGGTTCTGAGGAGATCTTCCGCGCCGACGTGGAACAGTGCCTCAGCCAGAGCCCCTATCTGGAGGGATACATTCTGGAGCAGGGCGGTATCCTCGCCGGCTACGGCATGCTGGCAAAGAGCTTTTCCACCGAGTTCGGAAAGCCCTGCATCTGGGTGGAGGACCTCTATCTGAAGCCGGAATTCCGGGAGCAGCACATGGGAAGCGAGTTCCTGCAATTTGTACGAGATCAGTATCCGGAGGCGGTCTTCCGTCTGGAGGTGGAGCCGGAGAACACCCGCGCCGTCCACACCTATGAGAAGAACGGCTACGGCACCTTGCCCTATACGGAAATGATTCAGTTTCCGGAGTAAAATCCTATCTTGTAATCCGCGGAAAAACCAAGTATAATGATATCAGACTCTGCATAACCCATCCAAGAGAGGAGATTGCGTTATGGCTGAAAAGAAAGAGAAAAAAATCATCGACGCCGACACCGGTCTGGAGGTCAAGGCGGGTTCCAAGAAAAAGCCTGTGAGCAGCACCGGCGCGCCCATGCATGAGGCGGCCCCGGTAGGAAACGCCAAAGGTCTGCGCATCGGCGCCGTCATCCTGTGGGTGCTGGCACTGGTATTCGAGGTGCTGGCGCTTCTGGTGGTGCTGGGCAAGGTGGATCTGAAATTCATGTCCGAGCTTGCACAGCTGATCGTATTCCTGATTCTGGACTTCGTCTGCGTGGTCATCGGCTCCCAGCTCTGGAAGAAGGCCAACCACATCGACCCGGCCTCTGAAAAGAACCCCACCAAGTTCTGGCTGTGGAACAACATGGGCGTCCTGGTCAGCACCGTGGCCTTCATCCCCTTCGTGATCGTGCTTCTGTCCAGCAAGGACACCGACAAGAAAACCAAGGCCATCGGCACCGTGGTTGCGGTCATCTGCCTGATGATCGCGGGCGTGTCGAGCTACGACTTTAACCCCGTCAGCGAAGAGCAGCTGGACGCCGCCGTGGAGGCCATCAGCGATGACGTCTACTGGACCCGCTTCGGCCACGTCTATCACACCCACGACGACTGCCAGGCGCTGAACCAGAGCGAGGAGCTGACCTACGGCACCGTGGAGCAGGCCATCGCCGCTAATCGCACCCGTCTGTGCGCCTTCTGCGCCAAGCGGGATGACATCACCGGTGTTGTCACCGACGATGCCAATGTGGACGACCTGATCGACGCCGTCACCGAGGCCGGCAGCGCCGATTAAACAATCAGAAAATCAAAGCACCCGGTGCGTCAGATCGGCGCACCGGGGTATTCAATAGGGAAGTGCATTTATGAAAAAACTCTGGGAGCTGTTTTACACCTTTGCCATCGTGGGGGTCACCACCTTCGGCGGAGGCTACGCCATGCTGCCTGCTCTGCAGCGCGAGGTGGTGGAAAAACGGCACTGGGCCACGGAAGAGGAACTCATGGACTGGTACGCCATCGGCCAGTGCACGCCGGGCGTCATCGCCGTGAACACTGCCACCTTCGCCGGTGAAAAGCAGGGGGGCACCCTGGGGGGCATCGTGGCATCTTTAGGCGTGGTGTTTCCGTCCTTGGTGATCATCACCATCATCGCCGCTTTCATTCAGGGCTTCGCGGAGTATCCCCTGGTGCAGCACGCCTTTGCGGGCATCCGGGCCTGTGTCTGCGTCCTGATTTTGAACGCCGTGGTGAAGCTTTGGAAGAAGTCCGTCATTGATTATAAATGCTTCGGCATCTTCGCCGTGGTGTTTCTGGGTTCCGTGTTCCTGCACATCTCCCCGGTGATCTATGTGATCGTCGCGGGTCTCGCAGGGTTTCTGATCAAGCGGCTGGAGGTGAAGGCATGATCCTCCTGCGTTTGTTCTGGGAGTTTTTCAAGACCGGCCTGTTCTCCGTAGGCGGCGGCCTCGCGACCCTCCCGTTTATCTATAATATGTCTGACAATACCGGTTGGTTCACCCACCAGCAGATCGCGGACATGATCGCCGTGGCGGAATCCACCCCGGGCCCCATCGGCATCAACATGGCCACCTATGTGGGTTTCACCACCGCGGGCGTCATCGGCTCCCTGATCGCCACCCTGGGCATCATCACCCCGGACATCGTGGTGATCCTGATCATCGCAAGATTCCTCCAGAAGTTCCGGGACAGCCGCGCCGTGCAGGATGTGTTCTACGGTCTGCGTCCGGCCTCCACGGCGCTGATCGCGGCTGCCGGCTGGGGCGTGGTGAAGATCTCGCTATTGAATCTCGGCGCGGAGAATCTCGCCTCCGTCTTCCAGTGGAAGGCTCTCGCGCTGGCGGTGGTGATCTGGATCCTCACCAATCTGGTGAAGCAGACCAAAAAGCTCCACCCGCTCTTTTTCATCGCCATCTCTGCTGTTGCCGGAATCGTATTTTCCTTTTAAGAAATCAAAAGACGTACTGCGCAAGGAACTGCAGTACGTCTTTTCTTGTAGGGCGGGGACCTGTGTCAAGAGCCGCTGGCTCAGATAATCAGCCCGCCGTCGATCCCAAGGATCTGCCCGGTGACGAATCGGGTCCCCGCTTCCGCCAGCAGCGCGATCACATCGGCAACATCCTCCGGAAGCCCGATCCGGCACATGGCGGTGGCGTCTGCCAGCGCGGCGCGATCCTCTTCGGAAAACTGCGCGGTCATATCGGTCTGGATGTATCCCGGCGCTACGGCGTTCACGCGGATGTTGGAGGGTCCCAGCTCCTTGGCCAAGGCCTTGGTGAAGGCGATCACGGCCCCCTTGGTGGCGCTGTAGGGGACTTCGAAAGAACCGCCCATGGTGCCGAGGATGGAGGCCAGATTGATGATCTGACCGGCCTTCTCGTGGACCATGTCCGGCACATAGGTGTGACAGCAGTTGTACATGCCGGTGATGTTCACGTCGAACATCCGCTTCCACTGCTGCGGGGTAATATCGGTCAGCAGTCCCGACTGCGCCACTCCGGCGTTGTTCACCAATAGGGACACCGGCCCGGTGACCTCCCGCATGGCTTCCACCTGCTGCTGATCCGCCACATCCGCCTGTACGGCGATGCCGCCGGTGCGCTTTGCGATGGCCTCGGCCTTTTCCTTCTGTTCGATGTAATTGACATGGACCGTCCAGCCCCGCAGAGCCAGCGCCAGCGCGGTGGCAGCGCCGATGCCTCTGGAGCCTCCGGTGACCAGTGCGATTTTCTGCATATTTTCGTCCTCCGACACAGAACATTTGTAATTTTCTTTCGTCTGTGCTATTATATACCCGTTGAAGGAAAATACCAACCCTTTTTTCCATATAGGAGTATGCTTATGAGCGAACAGGCAAAAGCGCGTCAGCTGCGGCGCAGAATGGTCATCACTATGGTGTTTGTCATTCTGGCGCTGATCATGGTGATCATCTGCGCGGTCACCGGTGCGTTCAATTTCCATAAAGGCACCAACGTCATGCCGAATGTGATCGGTATGACGGAGGAGGAAGCGGTGGCCGCCATCGAGAAGCTGGACGCCACGGCCTCCGTCTCCTACATGCACGATGACGAACCGGAGGGGACTGTGATCTCACAGGGTACGGAGGCCGGCACCGGCGTGACCCACAACTCCACCGTCAGCATCGTGGTCTCCATGGGGCCGGAGGAGGAAGAACCGCCCTCCGCCAAGGGAATGATTACCCTGCCGAATCTGGTGGGTCTTTCCATGGAGCTGGCGGAGAGCACCGCCGAACAGCTGGGCGTCCTGATCGTGGAGGACGGCACCATGAATGACGACTACATCCCCTACGGCTCTGTTGCCGAGCAGGAGCCCGAGGGCGGCACCATGGTGAAGGAGGGCTCCGTGGTGAAGGTTAAGCTCTCTGCGGGCCCCAGCGTGGTTTATTATAATGTCTCTGTGGTCTGCGGTGAGGGCGGCTCCGTCTCTCCCGAGGGCGACACCATCAGCAGAGAGGCCGGCTCCGACGTGACCCTGACCATCACGCCGGATGAAGGCTATGAGATCGACGTGCTGATTGTGGACGGGGAGCAGGTGAACCCCCTGGGCACCTATCACTTCCTGGATCTGCAGGAAAACCACTCCCTCACCGTCACCTTCAAGGAGAAAAGCACCGGCGTCATGGGCCTGATCGAACAGATCTTCGGCCAGTCCAGAAGACCCTGAATCCACACACCCGATACGGTTTCGTGTCGGGTGTTTTTGTAAAGTTTTTCAAAAGTGTTGTGTCCGATGAAAAAATACGATATAATCAACTCAGATGCACCTTAGTGTACTTTACAAGGAGGTTCCAGATATGAAAAAAGCACTCATTCTTGTTCCGGTATGTGCCGCTGCTGCCGGTGCGGCGGTGTTTTTCGCCATGAAGAAGCCGAAGGGCGAGGCGGCTCCCAAAGAGAAGAAGGCGGCGGCTCCCAAGGCCGGCGGAAAGAAGGAGAAGGCCGCTGCGCCGAAGGCCATGAAGTCCGGCAGCTACACCTTCATCTCCGGCTTCCAGAATGCCGCCGAGGTGGAGATGAGCCTGCAGTATGACAGCAACGTCTATTTCTTCGAGATTATCGACGAGGAATTCCTCACCTACAGCAGCGACTCCCATGTGGCGGTCATCCGCGGCGAGGACTTCAGCATGCAGCTGGAGTATGCCGGCTACTACGGCGGCGAGGACTTCAGCGGTCTCGCGAAATCTGTCCAGGAGCGCTATCAGGGCTTCGGTGAAGTCAGCTATGGCTCCGTCAAGGGCGTCAAGTATCTGGACGGCGACAGCGTCTGCCTCTGCATCCCGGTGACCGACGACCAGTCCAGCTACATTCTGGTGAACATCCTCGCCAGCAAGGATTATGACGAGCCTTTCTACACCCTGGCGGATCACCCCGACGTGGCGGACATCATCGGCTCCATCAAGTTTACCTCCAAGAAATAATTGAAGGCAAAAGGCTGCTCCTGCGGGGGCAGCTTTTTTATCCGCGAAGAATCAACTAATAAGAGATAATATTTTAAAATATCAAATAATAGTTGACATTTTGGGAGCAAAACGATATAATCAGAGTAGAAAACCATCCCTGGGAGGGGAACGCTATGACTATGTATCACGCAGATCTTGAGCGGGAGAAGAACACCGTCGGCAGCCGGATCGCCGAGGCCAGAAGAGAGCGGGGCCTGAGTCTCCGCAGACTATCAGAGCTGCTGGAATCCTCCGGCGTCCGTGTCACGGCGGCGGCCATCAGCAAATGGGAGATGGGCGGCGCGGTACCGAATGCCTATCAGCTGCTGGCGCTGTGCCATGTTCTGGAGCTGGAGGACGGTTTGCGGCATTTCTCCGATTCTTATCCTGAGGGGGATCTGAACGCCCTTGGAATGCGAAAGCTGCGGGACTACCGGACGGACCTGGTGGCCTCGGGACGCTACCGGCCGAGACCGAATCTCACGGAGATCCGCATGATCGAGATGCCGGTGAGCCGGATCCCGGTCTCTGCCGGCACCGGCGCCTTTCTGGAGGCGGACAGCTTCGAGCGGATCCCGTTCCCGGTGGGCACCATCCCGGCGGGGGCGGAGTTCGGCCTCCGGGTCCAGGGAGACAGCATGGAGCCGGTCTATCAGGACGGGCAGATCGTCTGGGTACAGCGGTGCAGCCGGCTGCGCCTGGGAGAGGTAGGCGTGTTCCTCTATGACGGAGACGGCTACCTGAAGGTCTACGGCGAGCAGCTGCCGCCGGAGAGCGAGCGGGAGCGCTACATCGACAGCAGCGGCGTGCTGCATATGCAGCCGGTGCTGATCTCCTACAACGACCGCTACCCGCCGAGACCGGTGCGCCCGGACACGGCTTTCACCATCGCAGGCAGAGTGCTGAACTGAGAACGGGGAGATATAACATGGCCTTTGACTTCAAAAAGGAATATAAAGAATTCTACATGCCGAAGGACAGACCCTCCATCGTGAAGGTGCCGCTGATGCAGTATGTCGCCGTCCGGGGCGCAGGGGATCCGAATCAGCCGGACGGGGACTATCAGAAGGCCATTGAGATCCTCTACGCGGTGGCCTACACGTTGAAAATGAGCTATAAAACCGACCACCGGATCGAAGGCTTTTTCGATTATGTGGTCCCGCCGCTGGAGGGCTTCTGGTATCAGGAGGGCGCCACCGGCATCGATT
>CADCQK010000065.1 GCA_902803575.1 Oscillospiraceae bacterium | reverse complement strand
ATGATCCACCGTAGGGCGGGGACCTGTGCCCCGCCGTTACATGGGCAGCACATTCAACGCGGCGGGGCACAGGTCCCCGCCCTACAAACTCCAATTACTCCCGCTCACCACAGCAGCTCAAATGCCTGTCTGCGGTCATCGTGGCCGGGTTCGCAGGTGATCAGGATGTTCCCGGCGAAGCGGCAGCCCTTGCGTTCCAGCAGGGCGCGCATGGGTTTATTCTTGCGGTGCGTATCCGTCCGAAGGGCGGCGGCGCCGCGTTTTTTTGCCTCCGATACGGCAAAGTCGAAGAGCTCCGAAGCCACGGGCGTCCCGCGAAAGTCGCTCTTCACGGCTGCCCGGTGCAGGACGCAGTAGTCCTCCCCGCTGTGCCACTTGCCGTCGGTGATCTCATCGTAGCCCGGCTCCGGCCCCAGAGTCAGCACAAAAAAGGCCGCAGTCTCGGTCTTGTGGCAGATCACATAGCAGCTGCCGTTTTGGATGTCTCTCGCGAAGACCGCCTCGGTGGGATAGTCCCCCTGCCACTGGTCCACATGGTGCTTTTTCAGACTGTTTTTCGCCTGACGTACGATCTCCATGATGGCGGGCAGATCTTCCGCAGCAGCCGGTCGGCAGTTCAGCGGCTCAGTAAGCTTCCGGCGCTTTTTGTCCTTTTCGATCTCCTGCACCAGCTTCTGGTCCGATTCGCTCAGCTCCAGTCTCTCAAACATATCCGGCCGCTTCTGCATGGTGCGCTCCAGACTCTTTTTCCGCCGCCACCGCTCGATCTCGGCGTGGTTGCCGCCCAGGAGGACTTCCGGAACCTTCCGTCCTTCCCATTCCTCCGGTCGGGTGTACTGGGGGTATTCCAGAAGGCCGTCCCAGTGGCTCTCGCCGGTGTAGCACTGCTCATCCGCCAGAACGCCGGGCACCATGCGGCACACCGCATCTGCCACCGCCATGGCCGCGATCTCGCCTCCGGTGAGGACGAAGTCGCCCAGGCTGATCTCCTCATCCACGCAGGCTTCGATGAACCGCTCGTCCACGCCCTCATAATGGCCGCAGACCAGCACCAGATGGTCGTAATCCTCCTTCAGCTGCCGGGCCTTCGCCTGGTTGAAGGGCTGCCCCTGGGGGGACATGTAGATCACCCGCGTCCGCAGACCCTCTGCATCTTCGAGGGCGGCGTCCAGGCAGCTTTTCAGCGGCTGGGCGTTCATGACCTGCCCCCAGCCGCCGCCGTAGGGATAGTCGTCCACCTGCTTCTGTTTGTTCTCGGTGTAGTCCCGGATCTGATGGCAGCGGATGTCCAGGATCCCCTTCGCCGCGGCGCGGCCCAGGATGCTCTGGCCCAAAACGCCCTCAATGGATTCGGGAAACAGCGTCAGAATGTCGATGCGCATGGCTTACATCCCCTCGATCAAGTGTACGGTGATGCCCGTCTCCGGGTCGATGTTCAAAATAAACTCCGGCACGTCGGGGATCAGGATCTCCCGCTCCCCTTTTACCACATAGACCTGCCCCTGAGGCAGATCCAGCACCTCGGAGAGCGTACCCAGCTCGGCGCCCTCGTCGGTTTTTACAGGAAGGCCGATGAGATCCTGGATGAAGTAACGTCCCTCCGGCAGCTTCGCGTCAGAGCGGTCGATGGAGATGACGCGGTTTTTCAGTGCCATGGCGGCGTTCACGTCCTCCACGCCCTCCAAAGCGGCGATCAGCTGGCTCTTGTGCACCCGGCTGCGCAGCACCTTGTAGGCCGTGCCGTCAATATAAAACGTACGGAACCGCCGGAGAAACTCCGCGCTGTCCGCCCACGGCACGATGCGCACTTCCCCGCGCACTCCGTGGGTGTTCACGATTTTCCCGGCTTCCAGATACGGATTGGTCATAGTGATCACTCCCGATAAAGATTCAGGGCGTGCAGCCGGTCGGCGCACGCCCTGTTCGTGTCAGTCGAGGACCTCGACCGAGACCTTTTTGCCTTGCTTCTGGGCGACGGCCTTCATCAGGATTCGGATCTGCTTGACGATCCGACCCTGACGGCCGATGACCTTGCCCATATCGCCGTCGGCAACGCGCACTTCAAAGACGGTCTCCCCGTCGGCCTCGCGCTCGGTCACAGAGACCTCGTCGGGATGATCCACGAGGTTCTGCACGATATAGGTCAGAAGTTCTTTCATGTTGCGTCGTTACTCCTTAGCACATTACGCCTCAGCCTTGGCGGCAGCCTTCTTCAGCAGGCCGCGGACGGTATCGGTCGGCTGAGCGCCGTTGTCGATCCAGTACTGAGCACGCTCGGTGTCCACCTTGATCTGCTCGTCCTTTG
Source organism: Oscillospiraceae bacterium (assembly GCA_902803575.1). Taxonomy (GTDB): domain Bacteria; phylum Bacillota; class Clostridia; order Oscillospirales; family Oscillospiraceae; genus CAG-103. The sequence continues at coordinate 942 of CADCQK010000065.1, read as the reverse complement.
CCAGCGGATCATAGTAGCCGATTTCCTCGATGCATCTGCCATCGCGGGGAGAACGGGAGTCGGCAACGACGATGCGATAGAAGGGATTCTTCTTCGCGCCCATTCTGCGAAGTCTGATCTTAACCATTTATTTCACCTCCATAAGTAATCTCTTTATATTCTAGCACCCCATAAGGTGAAGAAAGCTGTTTAGAATCCGAGCTTGCCGCCGCCGAAGAGGCTGCCGAGGTTGCCCATGCCGCCGAGGCCCTTTTTGCCCTTGCGGCGCTTGCCCATACTAGTGAGCTGCTTGGTGAGATTCTGCATCATGTCGTACTGTTTCAGCAGACGGTTGATCTCCACCACGCTGGTGCCGGAGCCGGAAGCGATGCGCTTTTTGCGGCTGGCGTTGAGAACGGCGGGGTTCTCTCTTTCATAAGGCGTCATGCTGAGGATGATGGCCTCGATGCGGCTCATGGCCTTTTCGTCGATGTTGGCGCCCTGGAGCGCTTTCGCGTCCATGCCTGGGATCATGCCCGCCACGTCCTGCAGCGAGCCCATGCCCTTGAGCTGCTGGAGCTGGTCGTAGTAGTCGGTCAGGGTGAATTTGTTCTGACGCAGACGCTCGGCCATCTCCTCGGCCTTTTTCTCGTCGAAGGCCTGCTCCGCCTTCTCGATCAGGGTGAGCACGTCGCCCATGCCGAGGATGCGGTTGGCCATGCGGTCCGGGTGGAAGGGCTCGATCTGGTCGAGCTTCTCGCCGATGCCCGCGAATTTGATGGGTTTGCCGGTGAGGGCCTTGATGCTCAGGGCAGCGCCGCCGCGGGCGTCACCGTCCAGCTTGGTGAGCATGACGCCGGTGATGTCCAGCATCTCATCAAAGGTGGTGGCAGTGGCAAACGCGTCCTGACCGATCATCGCGTCGATGACCAGGAGAATCTCGGCAGGCTCCACAGCCGCCTT
>CADCQK010000064.1 GCA_902803575.1 Oscillospiraceae bacterium | reverse complement strand
GTTCCCTCTGACCTGGGCGACTACAACGAGATGCTCGTTGGCGGCGGCTCCAAGTACTTCTACATCGACAACAGCGTCTCCGCCGAGCAGCAGCAGGCTGCCAAGGACTTCCTGAACTGGCTGGTCTATGACGCCGACGGTCAGGACTTCCTGGTCAACAAGTGCGCTCTGGTTCCCGCGTTCAGCAACATCACCCTGCCCGTCAGCGATCCTCTGGGCGCTTCCGTCAAGGCCTTTGCCGATGCCGGCAAGCTGGTTGGCAACTACAACTACCTGCCCGACGATCACTATGCCAAGGTCGGCGCTTCCTTCCAGAAGTATCTGGCCGGTCAGATTGACCGCGCCGGCTTCGCCGATGAGATCACCGCTTACTGGGCCACCGCTGAGGTTGGTGCTCACTAAGTAAACTTTTTCAAGGAGTCAAAAACTTAATTTTGACTCCTTGATTCTGTATGGAACGCTCGCGTCTTCGGACGCGAGCATCCGGGTTTCTTCCGGGTTTAAGAGATCGGAGAATGTCGGGAGAGAAACAGGCCGCTTGGAGCCTCCCGATCATCCCCCCCTGCGCAGCAAAGCGGCAGAATGGATGTTTCTAAATGAAGCAAAATACCTTTTCGTATAAAGTCAAACAGTATCTGATGTTTGCCGGCCCCGGCACGATCCTGTTTCTGGCTGCGGTGGGTGTGCCGTTTATTTACGGTCTTTACCTGACCCTCACCAGCTGGGACGGTATCAGCGCCACCAAGGAGTTCGTGGCCTTCCAGAACTTCAGCGCCGCGTTCAAGGATACTGCCTACTGGCAGGCCATGGGCCGCACGGTGATTTACTCCGTATTCGCCGTTGTGCTGATCAACATCGTGGCCTTCGCGCTGGCCTATCTGGTCACCAGCGGCGTCAAGGGTCAGAACTTCTTCCGCGCCGGCTTCTTCGTGCCGAACCTGATCGGCGGCATCGTTCTGGGCTATGTGTGGAAGTTCGTGTTCAACCGTGCCTTCGTCGCCATCGCCAGCGCCATCTCCGGCGGCACCGCGCCGTCTCTGTTGAGTACGCCCAACGGCGCCATGTTCTGTCTGATCCTGGTGTCCGTCTGGCAGTACGCGGGCTACATGATGCTGATTTACGTTGCAGGCTTCATGAGCGTCTCCAAGGACGTGAAGGAAGCCGCCATGATCGACGGCTGCACCCCCAGCCAGGCCATGCGCAACGTCACCATCCCGCTGATGCGCTCCAGCTTCGTGCAGTGCATCTTCCTGAGCATCACCCGCTGCTTCGTGGTTTACGACGTGAACCTGTCCCTGACCAACGGCGAGCCCTTCGGCTCCTCGGTCATGGCGGCCATGCACGTGTACAACCAGGCATTTACGTATAAGAATTACGGTCTGGGCCAGGCCGAGGCGCTGATCCTCTTCATCGTCTGCGCCATTGTCGGCGTCACCCAGGTTATGGTCGGTAAGAAAGGGGAGGTGGAAGCATAATGACCGAGAACGAAAAAGCCGCACGGCAGAAAAAGATCTCTCATGCGATCATGTGGATCGTGCTTCTGATCCTGTTCATCTGCTTTATCCTCCCGTTCATCCTGGTGGTCATCAACGTCTTCAAGACCAAGGCGGACATCACGATGAACCCCCTGGCCCTCATCGGCGCCCACGGTTTCACGTTCAAGAACTTCCCCGAGGCCATGAAGAAGATGAACTTCCTGACGGTGTTCGGAAACTCCTTCGTCATCACCCTCAGCGCCACGATCCTGACGATCGTCTTCTCCTCCATGATGGCCTTCGTCATCGTCCGCAACGGCAAGTGGAAGCTCTGCACGCTGATGTTCTCCCTGATGGTGGCCTCCATGGTCATCCCCTTCCAGGTGCTCATGGTTCCGCTGGTCTCCGTTTACGGCGGCCTGCTCGGCGTTCTGAACCACCGCATCACCCTGATCCTGCTGCACGTAGGCTTCTCGGTATCCATGGCGGTGTTCATGTTCCATGGTGCGATCAAGACGAATATCCCGCTGGAGCTGGAAGAGGCTGCCACCATTGACGGCTGCAGCCGCTGGCAGACCTACTGGAAGATCGTCTTCCCGCTGCTCAAGCCCACCGTCGCCACCGTGGCCATCATCAATGCCATGGCCTACTGGAACGACTACCTGCTGCCCAGCCTGGTGCTGACCAAGAAGGAACTCTACACGATTCCCATTGCGACCCAGGCGTTCTACGGCACCTACTCGACGGACATCGGTCTCGTCATGGCGGCCCTGCTGCTGGCCATGCTGCCGATCCTGATCCTGTACGTGTTCCTGCAGCGCTACATCGTCGAAGGTGTTACCTCCGGCGCTGTGAAAGGCTAAACTTTTTGACCGTTTCCTCTCTCCGCTCTTTTGGGCGGGGAGAGGATTCCCCAAAAGAAACCCGAAAGGAGACCCGGCATGCGGCAGATCTTTGATATGGACAATCCGTTCATGCGGACGCTGTCGATGGTTGCCGACCTCCTGATTCTGAACGTTCTCACGATGGTCTGTTCCCTTCTGGTGGTGACCGCAGGCCCGGCTTTGACGGCGCTGTATGACCGCACCCTCAGCATGGCCAGAATGGAGGACGCCTATATCATCAAACCCTTTTTCCGGGCCTTCAAACAGAACCTGAAAAAGGGCCTGCTGCTGGGACTGCTGTTTCTGGTTCTGGCGGCGCTGCTGTATTTTGACTATTACGCGGCCAAGACCTATGTGCCGGTTTTGAGCCCGGTGATCGCCGGGATCGGGGTGCTGCTGCTGGCGGTGCTGGAATATGCCTTCGCCCTTTTGGCGCGGTATGAAAACACCATCTGGGGCACGCTGAAAAACGCGGTGGCCCTGGCCATTGCCTATTTCCCGAGAACCCTCGCCATGGTGGCCTTTTCCCTGGCGCTGTGGCTGCTCTGCTGGCAGTACCTGAGCTGGGGCTCGCTGGTGCTGCTGATCTGCGGCGTTTCGCTGCCGGCGTTTGTGAACGCTCTGCTGCTGAACGGCGTGTTCAAAAAACTCGAAGCTGACGATTCCAAAGAGGAATCTTAATCATAGTGCTGCCGGAGGAGATTTCCGTTCTATGAGCATATCCTATGATGCTGAAAGCCGCGTCTTCCGGCTGGAAACCCAAAATACGACGTATCAGATGCAGATCGGCCCTGTGGGGCACCTGCTGCATCTCTACTATGGCCGCCCGGTGCCGGACGCGCTGGATTATCGGCTGCTGCCGCGGGACTGCGGCTTTTCCCCGAACCCCTACGATCTCAGGGAGCACCGGGGCTGGTCTCTGGACACCCTGCCCCAGGAGTACAGCAGCGCCGACAACGGCGATTTCCGCTGTCCCTCCATCGACCTGCGCACCGCCTCCGGTTTCCGGGGCACGGATCTGCGCTATGCGGGGCACGAGATCCAGAAAGGGAAGTATACCCTGGAGGGCCTGCCTTCCGCCTTCGACCGGGAGGACGGCTGCGAGACCCTCTCCATCACCCTGAAAGACGAGGCCGCCGGCGTCGCCGTGGAGCTGCTCTACGGCGTGTTCCCGCGGCAGAATGTGATCACCCGCGCGGCGCGGATCACCAACGGCGGAGTGGAAGCCCTCTGGCTGAACCGGGCCGCAAGCGCCTGTCTGGATCTGCCCTTCGGCAGCTGGGAGCTGATGCATTTCCACGGACGACACTGCATGGAGCGGCAGCCGGAGCGCGCGCCCCTGATCCACGGGGTGCAGACGATCTCCTCCAGCCGCGGCGCCTCCAGCCATCAGCACAATCCCTTTGTGATCCTCTGCGCACCGGAGACCACCGAGGACACCGGAAGCTGCTTCGGCGTCATGCCGGTCTATTCCGGCGGCCACTTCACCGACGTGGAGCTTGACCAGTCCGGCGCGGTGCGGCTGGTGACGGGCATTTCCGACGCGGGCTTTTCCTGGAAACTGGATCCGGGGGAGACCTTCACCACGCCGGAGGTGCTGTTTACCTACACCCACCAGGGCCTCACCCATCTGAGCCACACCTTCCACCGGTTTCTTCGCCAAAATCTCTGCCGGAGCAAGTTCGCCTCTGCTGCAAGGCCGGTGCTGATCAACAGCTGGGAGGCTGCCTATTTCGATTTCGACGCGGATCTGATCCTCACCATCGCCGAAGGGGCGAAGGAACTGGGCGCGGATCTGCTGGTGCTGGACGACGGCTGGTTCGGCCGCCGGAACCACGATAAAGCCGGTCTCGGCGACTGGTATGTGAACGAGGAAAAGCTCCCCGGGGGGCTGGAGCCGCTGATCCGAAAGGTCAATGATCTGGGCTTGCAGTTCGGCCTCTGGGTGGAGCCGGAGATGGTGAACGAGGACTCGGATCTCTACCGCGCGCACCCGGACTGGGCGCTGCGGGTGCCGGGGCGCAAGCCTGCCGTGAGCCGGGATCAGCTGGTGCTGGACCTGTCGAGACCGGAGGTGGCGGACTGGATCTATGAGACCATCGCTTCCTTACTGCGAGATTACCACATTCAATACATCAAATGGGACATGAACCGGCACCTGTCGGACGTGTTCAGCAGGGACATCCCCGCCGATCGGCAGGGAGAGGTGTCCCACCGCTGGGTGCTGGGACTTTACAGCATTCTGGAGCGGCTGACCACGGAGTTTCCCGATGTGCTTCTGGAGGGCTGCGCCGGCGGCGGGGGACGCTTTGATGCCGGTATGCTGGCCTACTGCCCGCAGATCTGGTGCAGCGACAACACCGACGCCTACAGCAGGCTGGCCATCCAGCATGGCACCTCTTATGGCTATCCCGCCTCTGCGGTGGGAGCCCATGTCTCCGCCTCGCCCAACCACCAGACCGGCAGGCGCACACCGCTGGGCAGCCGGGGGGCGGTTGCCATGGCAGGGATGCTGGGCTACGAGCTGGATCCGGGAAAGCTCACGGAGGAAGAACGCCTTGAGATCCGGCAGCAGATCCGGGACTATCGGGAGTTTGCACCGCTGGTTCAGCTGGGCGATCACTACCGGCTGGGGGAGAACGCCTGGATGTTCGTTTCGGAAAAGCGGGATCGGGCGCTGGTCACCGTCACGGTGCCTGCCCCGGAGGGAAATCCCAGACCGCTGCACATTCGGCTCAAGGGGCTGAATCCCGAAGGCCGATACCAAATCAGGCGCATGACGTATTTCGGCTGCGCGCTGCAGCCGGAACCGCTGCAGGGAACCTGGTCCGGCGCTGCTCTGCTGTACGGGGGATTGACGCTGCCGCAGCTGTTCGGGGATCTGCCCGGCGCGCAGCTGCTGCTGGAACAAACGGAGGCCTTATGAAAAAGAAAATGGAAGCAAGGCTTCAGGAATGCTATGACGAGCTGAAATGGCTCTACTGCGAGCTGTATCAGAACGATCTGAGCGCATTTGAATATTTCGTGGAGATGCTGCGCCGCAGCTATGACGAGCGGAAGCCCGCTCTGAGAAAGCAGGACGAGGCCCGTCTGGAAACTCCGGGCTGGCTGCGCTCCAACAAGATGCTGGGCATGATGCTCTATGTGGACGCCTTTGCCGGGAACCTGAAGGGTGTGGAGGAAAAGCTCCCCTATCTGCAGGAGTGCGGCGTGAACTATCTGCACCTGATGCCGCTTTTGAAGACCGTGAAGGGCAAAAGCGACGGCGGCTACGCGGTGGCGGATTTCCGCAGCGTACAGCCGGAGCTGGGTACCATGGAGGATCTGGAGCATCTGGCGGACGCCTGCCGGAAGGCGGGGATCAGCCTGTGCCTGGACTTCGTCATGAACCACACCAGCGACGAGCACGAGTGGGCCAAGGCTGCCAGAGCCGGGGATCCCGTCGCCCGCAGCCGGTATTTCTTCTATGACAACTGGGACGTGCCCAACCAGTATGAGCAGACCGTGCCCCAGGTGTTCCCCACCACCGCGCCGGGGAACTTCACCTGGCTGGACGACTGCCAGCAGGTGGTCATGACCTTCTTCTATCCCTATCAGTGGGACCTGAACTACGCAAACCCCATGGTGTTCAACGACATGACGGAAAATCTCCTGTACCTGGCCAACCGGGGCATGGATGTGCTCCGTCTGGACGCCATCCCGTACATCTGGAAGCAACTTGGCACCGACTGCCGCAATCAGCCCCAGGTGCACACCCTGTCGCGGATGCTGAAGCTGGCCTGCTACATCGTCTGCCCCGGCGTGGCGCTGCTGGGCGAGGTGGTCATGGAGCCGGAGAAGGTGGCGCCCTATTTCGGCACACCGGAAAAGCCGGAGTGTGATATCCTCTACAACGTCACCACCATGTGCACCACCTGGCACACCGTGGCGACCCGCGACGCGCGGCTGCTGCGGCGGCAGCTGGAGCAGGTCTGCAGCCTGCCGAAGGGGTGCCTGTTCCAGAACTATCTCCGCTGCCACGATGACATCGGCTGGGGCCTGGACTACGGCTGGCTCAGCCAGTTCGGCATCGGAGAGACCTCTCACAAAAAGTACCTCAACGACTGGTTCACCGGCCAGTGGCCCGGCAGCTGGTCCAGAGGCGAGCTCTATAACGACGATCCCCGTCTGGGGGACGCCAGACTCTGCGGCACCACCGCCTCCCTCTGCGGACTGGAGGACTGGGATCAGCTGCAGGCGCTGAGCTGCGATCTCATGCTCCACGCCTGGATGCTGACCCAGAGCGGCATCCCGGTGCTTTACAGCGGCGACGAGATCGGCCAGCTGAACGATTACAGCTATCACGAAAACCCCGACAAGTGGGACGACAGCCGCTACCTCCACCGGGGCGCCTTCCGGTGGGATCTGGCGGAGCTGCGTGACGACCCGGAGACCATCCAGGGACAGCTGTTCCAGAGCCTGCGGCAGATGGAGGAGATCCGCGCCGCGCATCCGGTGTTCCACGCCGACGCTGACGTCTGGCCGCTGGATGCCGGAGACAGCCGGGTGCTGGCCCTCAGACGGCAGTACGGCAGCGAGACCCTGACGGCGATGTTCAACTTCTCCGAGTACCCGAAGCTGCTGACGAACCCCGCCCCGGGCAGCGTGGATCTGATGACCGGGGAGACCATCTCCGACCGGACCCTGGAGATGCCGCGCTACAGCTTCCGCTGGCTGCTGCAGGAGGAAAAAGATGTCTGACGCACTGCAGAAAGCCAGAGATTACGAGGCGGCCCACCTGCCGGAGATCCCGGCGGCGGTGCTTCCGGTCTACCATGTGACCGGCGGCGTGGGCTGGATCAACGACCCCAACGGATTCTCCCGCTACCAGGGAGAGTACCACCTGTTTTATCAATATCACCCCTACAGCAAGCAGTGGGGCCCCATGCACTGGGGACATGTGAAGTCGAAGGATCTGATCCGCTGGGAGCGGCTGCCTGCCGCCATGGCCCCGGATACCGAGGCGGATCGGGACGGCTGCTTTTCCGGCAGCGCCATTGAGCTGGAGGATGGCCGCCACGCGCTGATCTACACCGGCGTGCGGAAGTTTTCCGACACCGACGAGGTGCAGACCCAGTGCCTCGCCTTCGGAGACGGTGTGAACTATGAGAAATACGAGGGCAACCCGGTCATCGACGGCAGCCTGCTCCCTGAGGGCGGCAGCCGGAGAGACTTCCGGGATCCGAAGATCTGGCGGGAGGGGGATTCCTTCTTCGCTGTGGCGGGCGACCGTGCCGCTGACGGCACCGGAACCATCCTGCTGTTCGAGAGCAAAGACCTGATCCACTGGGAATTCCGCAGTGTGGTCGCCGCCTCCAAGGGGCGCTACGGCCGGATGTGGGAGTGCCCGGATCTGTTCAGGCTGGACGGGAACCATGTGCTGATCACCAGCCCCCAGGAGATGGTGGAATCCGGCCTGGATTTCATCGAGGGGAATTCCACCCTCTGCCTCATCGGCACCCTGAATCCGTATACGCTGGCCCTCAGTGAAGAGTGGCTCCAGACCATCGACTACGGCCTGGATTTCTACGCGCCGCAGACCATGCTGACCGAGGATGGCCGGAGAGTGATGATCGGCTGGATGCAGTACTGGGGCAGTGTGGACGCGGCCCCGGAGGAACTGCCCTTCTTCGGCCAGATGACCGTGCCGAGAGAGCTTCGGGTGAAGAACGGCAGACTGATCCAGAATCCCGTCCGGGAGCTGGAGCGGTACCGCCGGAACCGGAAGCGTATGGAATGCGAACTGATTACAGACGAGACGTCGCTGCCGGGGATCTCCGGCCGGTGTCTGGATCTGACCCTCACCCTCAGAGGGGACTACCGGAGCTTCCGGCTCTGCGCCGTGAAGGATTCGGAACATGAGACGGTCATCCGCTATGACCGGAAATGGAGCACCATCACCGTGGACCGCTTGAAAAGCGGCTTCGCGCCGGAGATCCGGAACGTCCGGAGCTTCCGGGTGCAGGAGCGCGGCGGCCTCCTGAAGCTCAGGCTGCTGCTGGACCGCTACAGTCTGGAGCTGTTCGTGAACGACGGGGAGCAGGCGGCGTCCTTCACGGTGTACACGCCCCAGTCCGCCGGGGACATCACCTTCGCGGCGGAGGGCACGGCGGTTCTGGATGTGGATTTTTACGAGCTGGAGGTTTCGGAAGATGGAAAAGCGCTTTGACGTGACCGCCCTGGGCGAGCTGCTGGTGGACTTCACCGTAAACGGCCTCAGCCAGCAGGGCCATCCCCTCTTCGAGGCAAACCCCGGCGGCGCCCCCTGCAACGTGCTGGCCATGCTTCGGAAGCTGGGCCGCAGCTGCGCCTTCATCGGCAAGGTGGGGGACGACCTCTTCGGCAGAGATCTGAAGCAGACCGTTGAGGCTGCGGACATCTGCACCGACGGGCTGATCCTGGACCCCAGGGCCCACACGACCCTTGCGTTTGTCAAAACCTTTGAAAACGGCGACCGGGACTTCTCCTTCTACCGGGACCCCGGTGCCGATATGCTGCTGACGGAGGAAGAGCTCCCCGAGGACCTGATCACCGGTTCGCGGATCTTCCACTTCGGCACCCTGTCCCTGACCCACGAGGGCGTCCGGGCCGCCACGAAAAAGGCGGTAAAGCTGGCGAAGGAGGCCGGCGCCTGGATCTCCTTCGACCCCAACCTGCGGCCGCCGCTCTGGAGGGATCTGGAGGAGGCAAGAGCCCAGATCGCCTGGGGCCTGGGTCAGTGCGATGTCTTGAAAATCGCGGACAATGAGCTGGAGTTCATGACCGGCGAGACAGATTTCGACCGGGGCGCCGCGTTCCTGAGAGCGAAGTACCCCAACATCAAGGTCTTCTGCGCCACCGCCGGACCGGACGGCAGCTACTGCTGGTCGGGCGACGCGAGAGCCTTCGTCCCGGCGTTCCTGCTGGGCGGCACCATCGAGACCACCGGCGCGGGAGACACCTTCTGTGCCTGCGTGCTCCACCATGTGCTGAAGCACGGTGTGGAGGGGCTGGACGAAGCCTCCCTTACCGAAATGCTGCGCTATGCCAACGCCGCCGCCTATCTGGTCACCACCAGAAAGGGCGCCATCCGCTCCATGCCGGAGCCCGCCGAGGTGGAGAAGATCCTCAGCTGAAAACGTGCCAAACCGGATTACCGGTGCAACAGGCGCCGCCGCTGCGCCATACAAAGCGGCATACTAAACCATGGCGGGCAGCCACTCCACTCCTTGGCTGTTCGTACATACAAAAAAGGAGGAAATTCCGTGAGCTCGCGGTGCGGCAGTGTGGAGACCTGTCGTAATGCGGCGCGCCCCGAGCGGGCGGTCGCGAGGCGGTTTTGGAGGAGTCCTGACCGTTAGAGCAATGCAGTATGGCTGAAGTCATTATGAAAAGCCTGAAGAAGATCTACCCCCACATGAACGGCAAGAAAGAGTCCGCCGGCGTGACGAATCTGGAGGTCACGGACGAGGGCGTCATCGCTGTTCACGACGTGAACCTGCACATCAAGGACAAGGAATTCATTGTCCTGGTCGGCCCCTCCGGCTGCGGCAAGTCCACCACCCTGCGCATGGTCGCGGGTCTGGAGGACATCTCCGGCGGCGAGCTGTGGATCGACGGCAAGCTGGTCAACGACGTTGCGCCCAAAGACCGCGACATCGCCATGGTCTTTCAGTCCTACGCGCTGTACCCCCACATGACTGTGCGCGACAACCTGGCCTTCGCTCTGAAACTGAAGAACACCCCCAAGGAGGAGATCGACAAGAAGGTCGCCGAGGTCGCTGAGATCCTGGACATCACCCAGTACCTGGAGCGTAAGCCCAAGGCTCTGTCCGGTGGTCAGCGTCAGCGTGTCGCTATCGGCCGCGCCATGGTTCGTAACCCCAAAGTGTTCCTGATGGACGAGCCGCTGTCCAACCTGGACGCCAAGCTCCGTAACCAGATGCGCGCGGAGATCATCAAGCTCCGTCAGCAGATCAACACCACGTTCATCTACGTCACCCACGACCAGGTCGAGGCCATGACGCTGGGCGATCGTATCGTCATCATGAAGGACGGCTACATCCAGCAGATCGGCACTCCGCAGGAGGTCTTCAACCATCCGACGAACCTGTTCGTCGCGGGCTTCATCGGCACGCCGCAGATGAACTTCTTCAACGGCTCCAAGCTCGTCAAGGATGGCGACAAGTATGCCG
>CADCQK010000063.1 GCA_902803575.1 Oscillospiraceae bacterium | reverse complement strand
CCCCGCCCTACGGTGGATCATTTTCAACTCCCCGGGTAAACTAAATATTAAATCTTTACTCCGGCGTATGCAGATGATACACATGGAGATCCGCAAAGCCGTTTTCGGGGTTGTCTGCCCAGACGGCGAAGCGCTCGTTGTCCAGCCAGAACACCGACCACTCGTTGACCTCGTCGGAGGGTTCCCGATCCAGCCGCACCACGGTGTGGTTCTCCAGATCACAGACGGAAAACCCGGTGAAGGTCTGGGTGAGCAGGCCGTCGGTTCCGCTGTCCGAGAGTTTCCGATCCACGCACAGCATCTGCGTTCCGTCCTCATTCAGCAGATAGACGCAGTCCCGGTCAAAGGCCGGCAGACGGGCGCCGATCCCGGTCTGCAGATCCGTCAGGGACAGGGTGCCGTCTGCATTCAGCAGGATGCCCTGGCTTCCCACCGGCGTCAGCACACTGCGGAGCCCGGGGCCTTCGGCGTCAGAGGGATAGCTGCGCTGCTCCAGTGTGCCATCTTTTACATGGTACCAGGTGAAGGAATAGATTTGACTGTCCACAGACATCAGGGTGAGGGTTTCCGCATTCAGGAACGCCGCGTCCAGCAGCGTCTTCGGCATTTCCGGTGAAAGATCTTTTTCGGTCTGTGCCTCCATATCGTAGAGCCAGACACCGCCGCAGTCATCCATCAGCAGCAGGTGCTGCATATCCGGTGAAAACCGCCAACTGTACATCCGCTCCTCGTTCATGCGGTCATACTCCATGCCCTTTAGCACATCGGTCCATTCCCCGGTCTCCAGATCCAGCAGGAGGGGGCAGGGGGCAAAGCTCTTGCTCCAGTCTGGCAGTGTCAGCCATACATTGGGGCTGGTTCGGTCCGGCTGATGCAGCATCCAGGCGTAGCCGTAGGGATTCTCGTTCATCCGGGGATCTTCCCGGTAGCCGATCACATATTGCCTGTCCAGCTTGGCCCAGTCATAGACGATGTGCTGGGTTGCGCCGCCGAAGGTTATCTCAAATTCCACTCTGGTGGCAGGAATTTCTTCAAAGCCCTCTTTCGTCAGATGATAGAACATGCTGCCGTTTTCATCCCAATGATAGAGTGTGTCGTCTGCCACCGGGTAGAAGGGGATGCGCAGGGTGTAGTAGTCGATCTCGGCGGCGTCCTCCAGCTCCAGATGCTTCCAGAGCTGCACATTCTCGTCGGTGACTGCGCCCGCTTCTGACGCAGGCTCCCGTGTCTGAATATGAAAAATCGAATAGACCGCATCCCGGAAATCCGGGCTGGTTGCCATGGCGACGCCCAGGGTTGCAAGCAGCAGCGCCGCCGCCACCGCAGCTGCCAGCAATACGCGCATCCCGGCTCGACGATGGGGCTTTTGGGTCAGCCCAAGCCTGATACCCACAGCCTCCAGATCATCGTCCGAAGCTCCGTCCAGAGCGAGAAGCATCTCCCATGTATTCATAAAAAATCCTCCTGTTCCAGAAATACGCGCAGCTTGTTCCTCGTGCGGTGGAGGGAGGTCTTCACCTTCGGCTCCGAGTATCCGAACTTCTGCGCGATCTCCCGCACCGAAGCGAAATACCAGTAGCGAGCGAGAAAGATCTCCCGATCCTGCTTTTTCAAGCTGCTGAGGAACTGCCCGATGGCTTCCCGCAGCACGTGTTCTTCCACAGACTTTGCGGGATCACTGCCGCCGGAGACGCACTCGCCCAGCTCCTCCAGCGCGATGGCTGTCTCACCGCCGCCGCGCTTTTGGGCGTGGAGATTTCTCCATCGCTGGATGGAGAGATTCCGTGTGATCCTTCCGAGAAAGGCGCTGAACACCTTCGGCCGGGTGGGCGGGATGCTGTCCCAGGCACGCAGCAGGGTGTCATTCACACACTCCTGGGCGTCCTCCGGAGACTGCAAAATCCCCATGGAAATGCTTTTGCAGTACGGGCCGTATTTCTCCTGCGTCTCCAAAAGCGCCATCGGATCCCGCGCAAAGTATAATTCTATGATCGCGTTGTCCTCCAAGGCGTTCACTTCCTTTCTCACCCTTAAAGACGCAGAAACCGACCAAGAGGTCACAAAAAACCCGGTGCATTTCTGCACCGGGCTTAGATTTAGGAATTGCTTAGAACAGGCCGTTCACAGTGAAGATGGCTGCGAACACGGTGGAGACGACGGTCATCAGCTTGATCAGGATGTTGATGCTGGGGCCGGAGGTGTCCTTGAAGGGATCGCCCACGGT
>CADCQK010000062.1 GCA_902803575.1 Oscillospiraceae bacterium | reverse complement strand
GGGCAGTACTACACCGACGCCGTCCTCTGGGCGGTGCAGAAGAAGATCACCAACGGCGTGGACGCCACCCACTTTGCCCCCGACGCCGGCTGCACCCGAGGACAGATCGTCACGCTCCTCTATCGGGACTTCGGTTGAGAGACGATAAATTGGAGTTTAACGCTCGCTCCTTGTAGGGCGGGGACCTGTGCCCCGCCGTTACACCGGCAGTATATGCAATGCGGCGGGGCACAGGTCCCCGCCCTACGGTGGATCATTGCAACTCCCCGATAAACTATCATTTGAACAAACGAAAACACGCTGCGGATTCTCTCTGCAGCGTGTTTGCGATTTTGATTGGATTTATTTCAGCACTCTCTGGATGGCCAGCAGCAGGAAGTCCACGTTTTCCTCAGGGGTGGCCCAGCTGGTGACGAACCGGACGGCGGAGCGGCTTTCATCCACCTTGGCGATGAAGTCGAAGGCCACGAACTTCCTCAGCTTTTCCACCTGCTCGTCGGTGAAGATGGGGAAGATCTGGTTGGTGGGGGAGTCGATGTAGAACTCCACGCCCAGGTCGCTGAGCCCCTTCGAGAGCTTCTGCGCCTGCTGGTTGGCGTGCTCCGCCGTCTCCAGCCAGAGGTTGTCGCGGAACAGCGCCTCGAACTGCACGCCCAGCAGCCAGCCCTTGGCCAGCATGCCGCCGCGCTGCTTGATGATGTTCCGAACGAAGGGCTTCAGATCGTCGTTGACGATGACCAGCGCCTCACCGAAGAGCAGCGCGTTCTTCGTGCCGCCCACATAGAAGGCGTCGCAGAGCTGCGCGAAATCCTCGGGCTTCAGGTCGTTCCCCTCAGCGGTGAGGGCGGCGGCCATTCTGGCACCGTCCAGATACAGCAGGAGCCCCAGCTCGTCGCAGACCTTCCGGAGGGCCTCCAGCTCTTTTTTTACATAAATAGTGCCCAGCTCCGTGGAATCGGAGACGTAGAGCAGTCTGGGCAGCACCATGTGCTCCTCCACGCCGGTGCGGTGCGCTGCCACCAGCTTGCGGACAGCCTCGGGGGTGACCTTGCCGTTGACCGCAGGCAGGCTGCAGACCTTGTGGCCGGTGGCCTCGATGGCGCCGGTCTCGTGGACGCAGACGTGGCCGGTGTCGGCGGAGATCATGGCCTCCCAGGGATGGAGGAATGCGGCCGCGGCGGTGAGATTCGTCTGGGTGCCGCCAACGAGAAAATGAACGTCCGCACCGGGGCAGGCGAAGATCTCCTTCAGCCGGTCGGCGGCGGCCTTGCAGTGCTCGTCGCATCCGTAGCCGGTGGTGGCGACCAAATTACCGTCCTTCAGGGCCTCCAGCACTCTGGGGTGGGCGCCCTCGGAATAATCATTTTGAAAATGCAGCATGGGAGAACCTCCTCAACTTGAGAATTCTGCAACTTAAATTATACATTTCCCCCCACGGAATTGCAAGTCTGAAAACCGAAAAAACCGTCTTTTCTGCCGCGCGGTTTTGTGGTATACTGTAAAATGTCATAAAAGTAGTTTGGGAAGGAGCGGTTTCTATGATTTACGGATTCATCGGACTGGGCAACATGGCCGGGGCCATCCTCAGAGGCATGCACCGCAGCGGCGCGTTTGCCAATGACACCCTCTGCGGGTTCAACCGCAGCCCCGGGAAGACCCAGGTTCTTCAAGAGGAGATTGGATTAAAACCTATGGAGAGCGCCAGAGCCGTGGCGGAGGCTGCGGACGTGCTGGTGCTGGGCGTGAAGCCGCAGATGCTGCCGGAGGTGCTGCCGGGCATCGCCGATCTGGTGACGTCTGATAAGCTGGTGGTCACCATCGCGGCCGGCAGACCGCTCAGCTTCTACGCCGAAGCATTCGGAGAGGCGGTCCCCGTGGTCAGAGTGATGCCGAACATCAATGCCAGAGTGGGTGAGGCCGCCACCGCCATCTGCCCCAACGGAGCAGCCAGTGAGGAGCAGGCCGAGCTGGTGCGGCGGATGTTCCGCTCCGTGGGCGAGGTCTTTGACATCCCGGAGCAGCAGTTCGCCGCCTTCACGGCCATGGCGGGCTCCTCCGGCGCCTTCGTGCATCTTTACATCGACGCGCTGGCCTCTGCCGGCGTCAAGGCGGGGCTGCCGAAAAAGCTGGCGGAAGCCCTGGCCTGTCAGGCCACCATCGGCGCCGCCAAGCTGACGAAAATGAGCGACGAACACCCCATCGCCCTTCTGGATCAGGTCTGCTCCCCGGCGGGCAGCACCATCGAGGGTGTACACGTACTGAAAAAGCTGGGCTTCGAGACCGCCGTTCAGCAGGCGGCCCAGGCCGTCATCGACAAGGACGCCGTTCTGGCGGGAAAATGAGGCGAATACCATGAAGCTGACATTCATCCGTGCCAACCACGAGGTCACCGGCAGCTGCACGCTTTTAGAGGTGGGCGGCCACGCGGGCCTCATCGACTGCGGCATGGAGCAGGGGAAGGACGTCTTTGAAAACATCCCCATCCCCGTGGCGGCAAACGAGCTGGAGTTCGTGCTGGTGACCCACGCGCATCTGGACCACACGGGTCTGCTGCCGCTGCTGTATAAAGAGGGCTTCCGGGGGGCGGTCTATGCCACCCAGGCCACCTGCGATCTCTGCGATATCATGCTCAAGGACTCCGCCCACATCCAGCAGTCCGAGGCGGATTACAAGACCAGAAAGGCCGAGCGCGCCGGCCAGCCGCCGGTGCAGCCGCTGTACTCCATGGAGGACGTGGAGGGCCTGTTGAAGCTCCTGCACCCCTGCGCCTACAACGAGCGCATGCAGGTGGAGGAGTGCATCGACATCCGCTTCACCGACGTGGGCCACCTTTTGGGCAGCGCCTGCATCGAGGTCTGGCTCACGGAAGGGGAGACGGAAAAGAAGATCGTCTTCTCCGGCGACGTGGGCAACGCCAACCAGCCCATCCTTCGAAATCCCCAGACCCC
This sequence comes from Oscillospiraceae bacterium, assembly GCA_902803575.1. Lineage (GTDB taxonomy): Bacteria > Bacillota > Clostridia > Oscillospirales > Oscillospiraceae > CAG-103. The sequence continues at coordinate 5,020 of CADCQK010000062.1, read as the reverse complement.
CGAGGGAGCGGACTATGTGGTGATCGAATCCACCTATGGCAACCGCTTCCACGAGGCGCCGCCGGACTACGCGGCGGAGCTTGCGAAGATCATCCAGCGGACGCTGGACCGAAGAGGCAACGTGGTGATCCCCTCCTTCGCCATCGGCAGGACCCAGGAGATGCTGTACTTCATCCGGCAGATCAAGTCCGAGGGGCTGGTGCAGGGCCACGACCACTTCCCGGTCTATGTGGACAGCCCCCTGGCCAACGAGGCCACCGGCATCTTCCTGCAGACGGACACCACCTACGTGGATGACGAGATGCAATCCCTGATCCGGAAAGGGGAGAACCCCCTCTGGTTCGACGATCTGCGCACCACCACCTCCCAGCAGGAGTCCATGGCCCTGAACCAGAACAAGGAACCCAAGGTCATCATCTCCGCCAGCGGCATGTGCGACGCGGGCCGTATCCGCCACCATCTGAAATACAACCTCTGGAGCAGCCGGAACACGGTGCTCTTCGTGGGCTATCAGGCGGTGGGCACCCTGGGCCGCATCCTCCACGACGGCGCCAAGAGCGTGAAGCTCTTCGGGGACGAGATCGCCGTGAACGCGGAGATCACCGCCCTGGCCGGCATCAGCGGCCACGCGGACAAGGCGGGACTTCTGGACTGGCTGAATCAGATGACGCCGAAGCCCGGCATGGTTTTCGTGAACCATGGCGACGATGACGCCTGCAAGGAATTCACGGAGTGCCTCAAATCTGAGCACGGCTACCGCGCCTACGCCCCTTACAGCGGCACGGAGTTCGATCTTGCTTCCGGCAGCTTTATCTTTGAGGCCCAGCCGAAGCCCATCGCCCATGAGAGCATCAAGACCACCACCAAACAGCGCAGAACCAGCCCGGCCTACCAGCGTCTGGTGCAGGCGGGCGAGGCGCTCACCCAGCTGATTCGCGCCGCCGAGGGCAGACCCAACAAGGTCCTCAACGCCCTGGCTGACGCCATCGAAAAGCTTGTCAAGAATTACAAATGAGGAAACCCTGAACCAATCGCCGCACACATCTTGTTGGAATCTTATTCGCCTGACTTCATCTCAAAAATTTGAAATACACAAAGTATTCCTGCGTTTTTTCGATTTTGTCAGACGAAAAATCTTCTCAACAATCTGTGCACTTCGATTGATTCAGCGCTTCCTGTCAGGAGAACCCTATGAAGCATTCAGATACGAAACAAATCCTGGTCGGCGGCGTGCCCATTGGCGGCGGCGCCCCGGTGGCGGTGCAGAGCATGTGCAACACCCGCACCTCGGACCCCAAAGCCACCATCGACCAGATCAAAAAACTCTATGACGCAGGCTGCGAAATCATCCGCGTGGCGGTGCCGGATACCGAGGCGGCGGACGCCCTTCCGGAGATCGTGAAGGCCTCTCCCATCCCCGTGGTGGCGGACATCCACTTCGACTACCGGCTGGCCCTGAAGGCTGCGGAAGCCGGGGTCCACAAGATCCGCATCAACCCCGGGAACATCGGCGAAGCGGACAACGTCCGAAAAGTTGCCGAGGCCTGCAAAGCGCGGCAGATCCCCATCCGCATCGGCGTCAACGGCGGCAGTCTGGAAAAGCGGCGGCTGGAGAAATACGGTCACCCCACTGCGGAAGCCCTGGTGGAGAGCGCTAAGGGCCACATCGAGCTCTTGAACCGCTATGATTTCGACGACATCGCCCTGAGTATGAAGAGCTCCACCGTGCCGCTGACCATCGCGGCCTATCGTCTGGCGGCGGAGACCTTCCCGTACCCGCTCCACGTGGGCGTCACCGAGACGGGCACGGTCTACGACGGTATGATCCGCTCCGCCGTGGGCATCGGCACCCTCTTGAGCGAGGGCATCGGCGACACCATCCGCGTCTCCCTCACGGCGGATCCCGTGGAGGAGGTCCGCGCCGGCATCTCGATTTTGAAGGCCGCGGGCTTAAGAGAAGAGGGCGTCCGCATTGTCAGCTGCCCCACCTGCGGCCGGACCCAGATCGATCTGATCGGCCTCGCCAACGAGGTGGATCGCCGCCTCCAGGGCATCGACCGGAACATCACCGTGGCCGTCATGGGCTGCGTGGTCAACGGTCTCGGCGAGGGCAGAGAGGCCGACTACGGCATCGCCGGCGGCAAGGACAGCGGCATTCTGTTTTCCAAGGGCGAGGTGATCGGCAAGTATCCCGCCGACCAGCTCTGCGACGCCCTGATCGAGTTCATCAGAACAGGAGAAAACCTCTAAATGGCAGACAGTAAAATCCCGTTTTTAGATATTTTCCCGGATGCGGCAATTTACGGCGGCAGCTGCGGCGGGCTGGAGAACGCCCAGGTTCTCGGCGTGGTGATCCTGCGTGAGACCCTCACCATGGACATCCGGGCCCACTTCCAGCAGATGCCCGCCCCGGTGGAGCTGAGCCAGCTGGAGCGGCTGATCGCCGATTGCTACGGCCTCCAGGGGGCCGTGATCCACGCCAGCTACCCGGAGCCGAAAAAGAACGATGAAAAGCCGAAAGAGCGGCTTTTGATGGGCAGACCCATCTCTCCCAAGGCCAAGCGGGTCATGCTCTCCGACGTGGATCTGGAGGCCGGCCGCGTGCTGGTGGAGGGCGAGGTCTTCGCCGAGGACAGCCGCCCGCTTGCGAAAAACGGCGCCGCCATCCTTAGCTTCAAGATGACGGACTACACCGGATCCATCCACGTCTCCCAGTATCTTCGCGGCGACGCGGATCAGAGCGTGCTGGGACAGATCAAGCCAGGCATGTGGATCAAGGTGCTGGGCAACGTCAACTTCAGCAAATACGACAACGACATGGTTCTGGAGCCCGCCGCCATCGTGGTGGGGCAGAAGCCGGTGCGGGAGGACACCGCCGAGGAAAAGCGGGTGGAGCTCCATCTCCACACCCGGTTCTCTGCGCTGGACGCCCTCAGCGACCCCGGCGATCTGATCGCCCAGGCGGCTGCCTGGGGACACCCCGCCATCGCCATCACCGACCACGGCGTGGCCCAGGCCTTCCCGGATTCCTGGCTGGCGGCCAAGAAGCGGGGCATCAAGCTGATCTACGGCATGGAGGGCTACCTCATCAACGACGAGGACGCCATGCTGGCTGCCCACGGGGGCGAGGATATGCCCCTGGATCAGGAGTACATCGCCTTCGATATCGAGACCACAGGTCTGAGAGTCTTCGAATGCGCCATGACCGAGATCGGCGCCGTCCGGTTCCGGGGCGGCGAGATCCTGGAGAAATTCAGCACTTTCGTGGATCCCGGCATGCCCATCTCCGACGAGATCACCCGGCTCACCGGCATCACCGACAACGACGTCAAGGGCGCGCCGAAGCCCGCCGAGGCCATGCGAATGTTCCTGGACTTCTGCGGAGACACGCCGCTGATCGCCCACAACGCGGACTTCGATACCGGCTTCATGTCCGACGCCTGCCGTCTGGCGGGGATGGACTTCCATCCGGTCTATCTGGACACCCTCCCCATGGCCCGGGCCATCCTACCGGACCTCAAAAACCACAAGCTGGACACGGTCTCCAACCGGCTGAGCCTGCCCGCCTTCCGGCACCACCGCGCCTATGACGACGCGGAGGTCGTGGCGCGGATCATGGCCAAGTTCGTCCCCATGCTGGCGGAGAATGGTGTACATAATTTCAAGGAATTGAATGATTATGTAAACCAGAGACTGATCCGCCGCCGCAGACCCCGGCACATTTCCATTTTGGTGCAGAACAAGACCGGCCTGAAGAATCTCTATGAGATCATCTCCCTGTCTTATCTGAAATATTTTAACCGCAACCCCACGGTTCCCAAGAGCGTTCTGAAACAGTACCGCGAGGGCCTGATCCTGGGCTCTGCCTGCGAGGCGGGGGAGCTGTTCGACGCGGTGCTCCACGGCAAGAGCTGGCCGGAGCTGGAGCGGATCGGCAGCTTCTACGATTACTTCGAGATCATGCCCCTGGCCAACAACCGGTTCCTGATCGAGTCCGGCGACGTGAAGGACGACGAGAGTTTAAGAGAGATCAACCGTCGGATTATCGAACTGGGCAGAAGAATGGGCAAGCCCATTGTGGCCACCGGCGACGTGCACTTCTTAAACCCGGAGCAGGAGATCTACCGCCACGTGCTCCTCGGTGCCAAGGGATTCAAGGACGCCGACAAGGACATGCCGCTGTACTTCCGCACCACCGACGATATGCTGAACGAATTTGCCTATCTCGGTGAGGAGCTGGCCCACGAGGTAGTCATCCAAAACCCCGTGGCCATTGCGGATTCGGTGGAGACCTTCGAGCTGCTGCCGAAGGATCTGTTCCCGCCGAAGATCGAGAATTCCGCCCAGCAGCTGAAGGATCTGGTCTACGGAAAGATGCACGCCATCTACGGCGAAAACCCGCCGGCGCTCATCACCGAGCGTGTGGAAAAGGAGCTGGGCGGCATCCTGTCCCGCGGCTACGACGTTATCTATATGTCCGCCCAGAAGCTGGTGGCCAACTCTCTGGAGCACGGCTATCTGGTGGGCAGCCGAGGCAGCGTGGGATCCTCCATCGTTGCCTATTTCTCCGGCATCACGGAGGTCAACTCCCTGCCGGCCCACTACGTCTGCCCGAAATGTAAACACTCGGATTTCGAGTCCGGCAAGGGCTACGGCTGCGGCGCGGACATGCCGGATAAAATGTGCCCCGTCTGCGGCACCGAGATGCGCAAGGACGGCTTCGACATCCCCTTCGAGACCTTCCTGGGCTTCGGCGGCGACAAGGTGCCGGATATCGACCTGAACTTCTCCGGTGAGTATCAGGGCAGGGCCCACAAATACACCGAGGAGCTCTTCGGCTCCGACCACGTGTTCCGTGCCGGCACCATCGGCACCCTGGCGGAAAAGACCGCCTACGGCTATGTTTTGAAATACGCCGAGGAGCGGAATCTCACCATCCCGAAGGCGGAGATGGAGCGGCTTGCCCAGGGCTGCGTGGGCGTCAAGCGCACCACGGGCCAGCACCCCGGCGGCCTGGTGG
>CADCQK010000061.1 GCA_902803575.1 Oscillospiraceae bacterium | reverse complement strand
GGCCACCCGGAACTGGGTCTCGTAGAGCTCGGTGTAGACGCCGCCGGCGCCCACCAGCTCGCTGTGCTGGCCCCGCTCCACGATCTCGCCGTCCTTGACCACCAAAATCTCGTCGGCGGCCAGAATGGTGGAGAGTCGGTGGGCGATGAGGATGCTGGTTCTGGACTGGATCAGCGGGTCCAGGGCGTCCTGGATCTTCCGCTCCGAGATGGAGTCCAGGGCCGAGGTGGCCTCGTCGAAGATCAGCAGGGCGGGATCCTTTAAGAGCACGCGGGCAATGGAGATCCGCTGCTTCTCGCCGCCGGAGAGTTTTAAGCCGCGGTTGCCCACCATGGTGTCGAGGCCATCCTCCTGCTTTTCCACGAAGTCCAGGATGTTGGCGTCCCGGCAGGCCTGCAAAAGCTCCTCGTCCGTGGCGTCGGGCTTGGCGTAAAGGAGGTTGTCCCGGATGGTGCCGTTGAAGAGATAGGTCTCCTGACTGACGATGCCCACGTTCCGTCTGAGGAAGTGGAGATCCAGCTGCCGCACGTCCACGCCGTCGAATTTGACGCAGCCGCTCTCCACATCGTAGAGCCTGGGGATCAGGTTGATGATGGTGCTCTTGCCGCTGCCGGAGGGGCCCACGATGGCGATGCTGCGGCCGTGCTCCAGTTTGAAATTCACGTCCTTCAAAATCTGCCGCTCGGGGTTGTAGCGGAAATCCACATGCTCGAATTCCACCTCTCCGTAAGCGCTCTCCGGAGTGATGGCGTCGGGGGCGTTCCGGATCTCCACCGGCATATCGAAGTACTCGAAGATACGGGTGAACAGCGCCATGGAGCGGATCCAGTCCACCTGGATGTTTAAGAGGTTGTTCACCGGCCCGTACATCCGGCCCAGCAGCGCCACCAGCACGGTCACGTCGCCGACGCTGAGGTCGGAGTCGTACTTCATCATCAGGATGCCGCCCACCAGATACAGCAGCAGCGGCCCCACGCTGGACACCGTGGAGATCACCACCCGGAACCAGCGGCCCGCCATGCCCTCCCGGATGTTCAGATCCACCAGACGGCCGCTGGCCTCCTGATAGGTCTGAAATTCGTCGTCCTCGCGGCCGAAGAGCTTCACCAGAAGCTGGCCGGAGACCGAAAGCTTTTCATTCAAAATGCCGTTGATCTCATCGTTGCAGCTCTGGGCCTCCCGGGTGAGCATCCAGCGGTTCTTGCCGGCGCGTCTGGTCGGCAGGGCGAACAGCGGCACGATGATGATGCCGATGGTGGCCAGCACCCAGTTTTCCCGATACATGATCACCAGCGCCGCGATCAGGGTGATGCTGTTGGAGAGGATGCTGGTGAGGGTGTTGGTGATGACCTCCCGCACGCCGGTGATGTCGCTGGTCATGCGGGTGATGATGTCGCCCTGGTTATTCGTCGTGAAGAAGGCCTGGGACATCTGCTGCAGGTGGCGGTACATCTGCCCCCGCATGTCGAAGGTGATGTGCTCGGCGATCCAGCGGTTTAAGTAGTTTTCCGCCACGCCGATGAGGTTCGCCGCCACGGTGACGCCGAAGGACAGCAGGATGTACTGCACCAGCTTCGGCATGCTGCGGGCGATGAGGCCCTCGTCGATGATCCGGCCGGTCAGCACACTGGGCAGCAGCGTGAACACCGACGACACCAGAATGCACAGCAGCACCAGCGCCATCTGTTTTTTATAGGGCGTCAGCCACGAAAATACCCGCTTTAACAGCGGCCACGTGACCTTCGGGCGGTTTTTCATCTCCTCTTCCGTGAGGAATTTGCCGCCGCGTCCGCCGCCGGGACCGGGACCTGCCATAGAAATCACTCCTTACGATTCCGGATTCCGCGCTTTGTCACATTATACCATTAAATTATTCGGATTTCAAATTCTTTTGACCCCGCTTTTTCCCTGTGGTATGATGAAAAAAACGACGGAGGTGGCACAAATGAAGCTCGTCTGTGTGGGAGATTCCAACACCTATGGCTACGACCCCAGATCCTATGTGGGGGATCGGTACGATGCGGACACCCGCTGGACGGGGCTGCTGCAATCGAAGGGGTTCGAGGTGGTGAATCTCGGCATGAACGGGGCGCAGATCCCCTACCGCCCGTCGTCGGTGGAGTATTTGAAGCAGCGGTTGGAGCCGCTCCGGCCCATGGAATATGTGACCGTCATGCTGGGGAGCAACGACCTGCTGATGGGGTTTTCCCCGGAGCAGGCGGCCCTCCGGATGGCAAATCTGCTGGATGCGCTGACGGATTATCCGGTTTTGCTGATCGCGCCGCCCCGGATGCAGCCCGGCGCCTGGGTGGAGAGCCCGGAGACCATCGAGGCCGTGGAAAGGCTTGCTTCCCACTATGCGGCTCTGGCAAAAAAGCGAGGCCTCCCCTTCTTCGATCCCGGCCTGTGTGACCTCACCTACGATGGGGTGCATCTGTCGCCCGATGGCCACCGGCAGTTCGCGGAGAGGCTGATGAGAGCACTGGAGCGGTGAATTGGAGGTTAACGCTCGTTCTTTGTAGGGCGGGGACCTGTGCCCCGCCGCGTCGAATGTACTGCCGGATCAACGGCGGGGCACAGGTCCCCGCCCTACGGTGTTCTTT
>CADCQK010000060.1 GCA_902803575.1 Oscillospiraceae bacterium | reverse complement strand
ACGTGCTCGGAAGACAGATCCGCCTCCGTGTAGCTGTACTTCGCCTTGGTGCTCAGCAGCCAGAGATCGTCGTCACCGTTTTTCTCGTAATACTCGTCGATGTTCTCATAGACCAGCACCTCCACCAGATGCCAGTAGTCCAGCCCGGCCCGCTTCACGGCCTTGTCCGAAATGTCAAATCCCAGGGGCTTGATCAGATGGAGTCTGGATCCCGTGCAGGCGCAGGTGCGGGCGATGGCCCCGGTGTTATTGGGTATCTCCGGTTCAAAGAGAACAATGTCGATCATAGCTGCTTTCCCTCCGGCGCGGCAAATCCTTCCGCACCATGCTTATTTTATAACGGAATGAGTTAAATTTCAATCAATTTCCTTCGCGCGGGGATAGAATTTTTCCCTTTTTCAAAGTAAAAGATTGCACATAGTGCCAAAAACCGTTATAATTGACCCAAGAGATTGTGGATTGAGGTGTCAGAGTTGTCAAAATGTTACCTCTGCCCCAGGAATTGCGGCGCAGAGCGGAACGCCGGAAAGCGCGGTTTTTGCGGTGTTCCGGCAAATCCCGTGGTAGCGAGAGCCGCTCCGCATTTCGGTGAGGAGCCCTGCATTTCCGGCGAGCACGGCAGCGGCGCGGTGTTTTTCGCCGGCTGCACCCTAAGATGTGTGTTCTGCCAGAATTACGGTCTCAGCCGGGCAAAGCAGGGCGTGGAGATCACGGTGCCGAGACTTCGGGAGATCTTTCTGGAGCTGCGGGATCAGGGCGTGCACAACTTAAACCTCGTCACCGGAAGCCACTATGTGCCCCAGATCGTCGAGGCGCTGGAGGGGTTAAACCTCGGCATCCCGGTGGTGTGGAATTCCTCCGGGTATGAGAAGGCCGAGACGCTGAAGCTGCTGGAGGGGCTGGTGCAGGTCTATCTGCCCGACTTCAAGTATTTGGACAATGTGCTCTCCTTAAAATATTCCGCCGCGCCGGACTATCCCGAGGTGGCAACGGCAGCCATAAAGGAGATGTTCCGCCAGACCGGAAAGTTCCGATTCGACGAGGACGGGATGCTGCAGAAAGGCGTCCTGATCCGGCATCTGATCCTGCCGGGGCAGGCGGAAAACAGCAAACAGGTCATCGACTGGGTGTCGGAGCATTTCGAACCTGACGACGTGCTGTTCAGTCTCATGAGCCAGTACACCCCCATGGGGGATTTGAGCAGATTTCCGGAATTGAAGCGGCGGGTCTCCCCTGCCGAAAATGACCAGGTCTATGAGCATCTGATGGCCAGCCGGATCGAAAACGGCTTCTTTCAGGAGCTGGAGGCCGCCACCACGGACATGATCCCGCGCTTCGACGGCACGGGTGTGATTTAAGGAGGATTTTACATGGATTACAAAGAAATCATCGAGGCCGCGAGAGGCTGCATCGGCCCCTTCTGCAAGGGCTGCCCCGTATGTAACGGCAAGGCCTGCGGCAACACCGTCCCCGGCCCCGGCGCGAAAGGCCCCGGCAGCGTGTTCCAGCGGAACTACGAGGCCTGGCAGAAGATCTGCGTGAACATGGACACCATCTGCGAGAACGTGCCCGTGGACACCACCGTGGAGCTCTTCGGCAAGCAGTACAAGTACCCCTTCTTCGCCGCTCCCGTGGGCGCCATGAAGCTCCACTACGGCGACAAGTATGACGATCTTGCCTACAACCAGATTCTGGTTCCCGCCTGTGCCGAGGCTGGCATCATGGCCTTCACCGGTGACGGTCAGAACCCCGCGGTGTTCGACGGCGCCATCGCCGCCATCAAGGACGCAGGCGGCGCGGGCGTGCCCACCATTAAGCCCTGGCACACCGATCTGGTGAAGGAGAAGCTGGACAAGTCCAAGACCTCCGGCTGCCCCTTCATCGCCATGGACATCGACGCGGCGGGTCTCCCCTTCCTGAAGAATCTGACCCCGCCCGCCGGCAGCAAGACCGTGGAGGAGCTGAAGGAAATCGCCGACTACGCCGGTCTCCCCTTCGTGGTGAAGGGCGTCATGACCATCCGCGGCGCTGAGAAGGCCGCCAAGGCCGGTGCCAGGGGTATCGTGGTCTCCAACCACGGCGGCCGCGTGCTGGGCTCCACCCCCGCCACCGCCGAGGTGCTTCCCGCCATCAAGGACGCCGTGGGCGACGATCTCACCATCTTCACCGACGGCGGCATCCGCACCGGCACCGACATCTTCAAGGCTCTGGCCCTGGGCGCGGACGCGGTGCTCATCGGCCGTCCCTTCGTGAACATGGTCTACGGCGGCGGCGCCGAGGGCGTGCAGGTCTACGTCAACAAGCTGGGCGCGGAGCTGAAGGACACCATGGCCATGTGCGGCGTCCACAAGCTCAGCGAGATCGACCGCGACTGCGTGACCTTCTTCGAAATTTGAACAAATCTTAAATAATCTAAAAAATGTGAAACGACGCGGAACTTTTTGGGTTTCGCGTCGTTTTATAGCATGTCGACAGAAAAAAACAGAAACTGGAGGACAAAGAAATGAAAAAGACACTTTCTCTGCTGCTGACGCTGGTGCTGGTTTTGGGTCTGGCGGCCTGCAGCAGAAATACCGATACCGCGCAGGACAACGTTGTGAACGTGGAGAGCGACCCCACCGCCAATCTCAGCAATCCCTGGGTCGACCACGATTCTCTGGACGCCGCCTGCGAGGCCGCGAAGATCGACCTCAAGGCCCCGGAAATGTTCTTCAGCGATGACGAGATCCTTTACCGCTCCATGGATCAGGATATCATCGAGGTGCAGTACACCGGCGCCGACGGTGAAACCTTCACCATCCGCAAGGGCGCGACCGAGGCCGACATCAGCGGCGACTACACCGTCTATGACTACGCCGGAGACGTGACCGTGAACGACGTCACCGTCACCGTCAAGGGCACAAGCGAGGCTGAGCTCTTCGCCGCAAGCTGGGTCCAGGACGGACACTTCTACTATGTGGTCAGCACCATCGTGATCCCCGCCGACGCCATGCTCTCCACCATCAGCGAGCTCATCAGCATGAACGCCGCTTAATCTGCTATCCCCCTTCCTCTCTTTCCTAATAAATCCCCCAAAAAAAGCCACAGCCGTCCTGATTTCAGGGCGGCTGTGGTGATTTTATTGGACGTCCTCTCCGGCGTCGTCGTTTTGGACGGTCATGGGAGCGCTTTGGGTGAACTTTGTGTAGATGACGGCCTGGGGCCAGTTGACGCGGATCTCCACGCCGGCGTCCCGGGCTTTGGCGGTCTGCTCGATGAGGCTGCAGAGCTCCATGAGGGTCTCTCTGGTGAGATACCCGCCGCGCCAGTGGAAAATGTAGTCCGGGCGTTTCTTTTTGATGGCCTGATCGATCCGCTTCTGCACGTCCTCCGGCTTGGTGAAGGAGCGCTTCTGCTCCAGATAACCGAACCGCTTTCCGTCGGTGCACTGCGGCGCCGGGTACAGCAGCGCCCGGTGGTCCCGGAAGATCTTCTCATCGTTCAGAAGGTAGTAATCGTAGCGGTTAAAGCCGCATTTCTTCGCCAGGGTGTTGTCGAAGGTGGCGTCCAGATGGTAGTACTTCCCGCTGAGCTGAACGATGTTCCAGGCGTGGAGGTATTTCTCGCCATTGGCCCGGTCCCGGTCGCTGATGGGGATCATGCAGGGCACGTCCAGTTCGTCGCAGAGGAGTTTGACGCTCTTCGCGATCCCCTCGCAGACGCCCACGCCGTTGGTCATGGGGCCGATGATCTCGTGGGAGTAGGGCTTTTCCAATTTGTCGTAGCGGATGTTCTCCAGAATGAAGTCGTGGATATAGCGAACCTTCCCCGCCTCGTCCAGCTCCTTCGCCGGTCTCGACAGCCGCTCCAGTCTGGCGGCCAGCGCCTTCTGGTGCTCCTTCACCTTGTCCTTTCGGAACATGTACTCCGGCACGAATTCCCAGCTCTCCGACCCTACATAACTGCGGCAGGAATAGCCCACCGCCCAGAAGATCTCCGGGTGGTCCAGCCGAAGCTGAAAAAACAGGGTGCTCAGGGTCTCCCCGCCGCACTTCGGGATGCGGATGGAGGGCTCCAGATCCCGCAGTCCAACCAGCAGCCGGTGATAGATCTCCTGCTGCAGCTGGGGCATCCGCCGATAATAATACTGCCAGGTGCTCATTGGGCCTGCTCCCTTCTCCTGCCGGGGCTCTGGCCGAAGCGCTTTTTGTAGGCGCGGGAAAAGGCGCTGTAATCCCCGTAGCCGCAGCGATAGCAGGCGTCGGTGGCAGTGACGCCCTGACCGATCAGTTCCCGCGCGAGATGGAGCCGCTGGTCGGTGAGATAGGCGTGGATGGTGAAGCCCGTCCGCGCCCGGAACAGGCGCATCATGTAGTATTTGCTCAGGTAAAAATGCTCCGCCAGCGCATCGATGGAGATGGGCTCCGTCAGGTGGTCGTGGAGATACTCCAGGATCTCCGTCACCTTTTCGTCGGTGTTCTCGGCGGCGGCGTAGTGGTAGTGCTCCGCGTCCACGCCCCGGGCCAGCTCCACCAGCAGCTGCACCAAAAGGGCCCGGGCCAGCAGGTCCTGGCCGAAGTCCTCCCCGGCCTCCGCCCGCTCCAGGGCGTTGAGGATCTGGTTTAAGCGCTCCCGCCGGTCATAGTCCGGCCGCAGGACGAAGCTCTTTTCTCCGGATGCGGCGGTGAAGCAGTAGTCCAGCCGGCTCTGCTCGGTGCTCATCCGATCCAGGAATTCCGGGGAGATGTAGAGGATCACCCGCTCGTAGGTCTCTTCTCTGGAGATCTGCGCCCGGTGGATGGCGCCCCGCTGCACCAGAACGATGTCGTGGGGCCTTAACACATAGCTGCGGCCCTCCACCAGATAGCGTCCGGCGCCGGAGCGGAAGAATACCAGCTTGTGAAATTCGTGGTAGTGGAAGTCCGTGTCCTCCTTCAGGGCCGAGGACAGGTGAAACAGGCGGAAATTCTCCAGGAGATATCCGCGTTTTTCGTAATTCACAGGCTCCAAGATCCCCGCCTCCTTTCATCGGCATTTTACCATAAGCGGGCCGGGGTTTCAACATGGAGAAGATTTTAGTTTGGAGTTAGGAGTGTGGAGTGTGGAGTTTAAAACGAGATTTTACAGTTCAGCAGTGAATTGGAGTTTGTAGCTCGTTCCTTGTAGGGCGGGGACCTGTGCCCCGCCGCGTCGAATATATTGCCGGATCAACGGCGGGGCACAGGTCCCCGCCCTACGGAGTATCATTGAAACACCCTGATAAACTATCATTTGCACTCTTTTTGCGTCCTTAAAAGACAGAACAAGCCCCCGATGAAACCATCGGGGGCCCGTTCAAAGAGAGGAGAATATAAAGAGAGGAGTGAGAAAAATCAGGGGAAGCGCGGAATCAATCGAAGTGCGCAGATTGCCGAGCAGATTTTTCGTATGATGAAGTTGAAAAATCGCCGGAATACTTTGTGTATTTCAAGATTTTGAAACGAGATCAGGCGGGAAAGCTGCCGGCAAGATGTGCGCGGCGATTGGTTCAGCGTTTCCCTCAGTAAATATCGTTGGTGTCCACCAATGTGACCTCCACATCGAAGGTCTTGCCGTCGCGGTAGAGGGTCAGCGTCAGGGTGTCGCCCACAGCGTAGCGCTCCTTGATGGCGTTGACCTCATAGGTGGTGGTGACGGTCTCTCCGTTCACGGCGGTGAGCACGTCGCCGGACTGGACGCCCTTGGCCTCGGCGTCAGAGCCCTCGGCCACGGAGTCGATATAGAGTCCGCTGGGCAGATCGTAGTACTCCTTGGCGGATTCGCTCAGGGGCCCCACGGTGATGCCGATGGAGGGGCGGCCCTTGACCTGTCCTTCTGCGATGAGCGCATCCACGACCGGCCGCACCACGCTGGTGGGGATCGCAAAGCAGATGCCCTCCACGCCGGTGGTAAAGGCCTTCATGTTGGTCACGCCGATCACCTGTCCCCAGGCGTTGATCAGCGGACCGCCGGAGTTGCCCTCGTTGATGGCGGTATCCGTCTGCAGGAGGGTCATGCTGTGACCGTCGTAGATCACGTTCCGGTTGATGGCGGAGATGATGCCCACGGTCATGGTGCCGTAGAGCTGCTCCTGAAGGGGATTGCCGATGGCGGAGACCGGGTCGCCCACCACCAGGGTGGAGGAATCTCCGAATTCCGCAGGGGTCAGTCCCTCGGCGTCGATCTTCAAGACCGCGATGTCGCTGACGGAGTCGGTGCCCACCAGCTTCGCCTCATACTCGGAGTCGTCCTGCAGCAGCGTGACCTGCACGCTCTTGCCGCCGTCCAGCACATGGGCGTTGGTGATGATATAACCGTCCTCGGTCATGATGATGCCGGTGCCCAGGGCATAGCCGACAGCCTCGGCATAATTCGTCCGGATGGCCACCACAGAGGGCAGACACTTGGCATAGATCTCCTGATAGGAGAGCGTCTCCCCTTCCGGCTTTCCCGTGATCGTCATGGTGACGCCGGTGCCGGTCTCGGCAGCCGGGATGGAGGCCACGTCCGCGTCCTTCTGCGGCTGTTCCAGCTCCGGAAGCAGCTGCCCGCCCTCCATTTCAGGCGTGGCAGGGGCCGGCTTTCTGCCGCCGAAGATCCACGCAGTGGCGATGATCAGAAGCGCCACCACCGAAGCGATCAGCCAGAAGGTCAGTCTTCTGGAGCGGCGTTTGCTCTTTTCCGCCTCCGCCGACCAGTAGGCCTCGGCATAGTTGTGCTCCCGCTCCGGCGCCGGTTCCACCGGGGTCGAGGCGGTGCTGTACCAGGAGCTGTATTCATCTTCGTACATAAATGTGCCTCCGTGGATGCTATCACTTTAACAAAGAAATTTGTGCTGGTTGTGAATGAAATAATAACATTTTGTAAAGAAAGCGCCTTTACTTTTTCTTTTCTTTGGCTGCCTTCTCCTTCGGTGCCGGCGGCGCCAGCATCACCGTAAAGACGAACTCGGTCTGACCGTCCTTGCTGGTGACGGCGATGTCCTCCCCGTGAGCGTCCAGGATGCTCTTGACCAGATAGAGCCCCAAACCCACGCCGTCCCGGTCCAGACTGCGGCTGCGGTCGGATTTGTGGAACCGGTCGAAGATGAAGGGCAGGTCGCTTTCGGGGATGGTCTCCCCCTGATCCCGGACGGAGACGTAGGCCTTGCCGTCGGTCTTCCAGAGCGCCACGGTGAGGGTGCTGCCCTCCCTGGCGAACTTGATGGCGTTGTCCAAAAGGTTATAGACCACTCTGGTGATGGCGTCGGGGTCTCCGAGAACGTTCACATGGTTCTCCGGCAGCTGCAGATCCATCTCCAGCTTCTTCTGATTGGCCCGATCCTCAAAGCTCAGCAGCGTGGTGATGACCACCTCCAGCAGGTCGAATTCCCTGCGGCGGGTGAGACTGGTGCCGGTGCTCTCCAGGCGGGAGATGTCCAGCATGCTGCGCACCAGGCGGGAGAGGCGCCGGGTCTCCTCCGCGATGATGGCGAGGTATTTATCCTCATTCTCCTTGGGGATCGTGCCGTCCAGCAGGCCCTCGGCATAGCCCGCGATGGTGGTCATGGGGGTCTTGAGCTCGTGGGAGACATTGGCGATGAAGTCATTTCTCCGCTGCTCGGATTTCTCCAGCGAGTCCGCCATGGTGTTGAAGGCGGAGGCCAGGGCGCCGATCTCGTCGGTGCGGTCCCCCTCCTCCACTCGGACGGAAAAATCGCCGTGGGCGAAGTGTCTCGTGGCTCTCGCCATCTCGTCCAGAGGCTTCGCCATCCGCTTGGAGGTCATGAAGGCCATCAAAAGGGCCATGACCATGACCGCCGCGGCTGCCGCCAGATAGACCAGCAGGAAGGTGTCCCAGCTGTCCACGATGGTGGCGGAGTCCGCCGCCACGAAGACATAGCCGATGACCGAATCGTCCGCCGCCGAGCGGATGGGCTGGGCCACCACGTAGTGGGGCTTTTCATAGAAGCCGCCCAGGGTGGTGATCTGGTTCAGGCTGCCGTTGGCATTCAGCGCCGAGAGGACGCCGCTGCCCAGCTGCCGTCCCAGATGGACGCAGGCGATGTTCATATCGGAGCAGGAGACCACGGTGCCGGCGGTGTCGGTGAGGAAGATGTGGTTGCCGGAGGTCTGGGAGACGGTGCTCAGGGTCATGCGCAGAGACCAGTCGTTCAGCTCGCCGTCCGAAGCCAGAGCCTGGGCGCTGCGGCTGACCTCCTGGGCGTTGGTCTCCATGCCGGCGCGGTAGGAGTTGATGACGTAGCTCCGTCCAAGAAACACCAGCGCCAGACCCAGAAACAGAAAGCTCATGACCACCATGGCCGCCGTGGCAGAAAAGTTTTTGAAGTAAATACTTTTCATGGTTTACGTGTCAATTTCAGCCCTCTACGCATTCAAATTTATAGCCCACGCCCCAGACCGTCTTCAAATTCCACTGGTCGGAGACGCCCTCCAGCTTTTCTCTGAGGCGCTTGATGTGGACGTCCACAGTGCGGCTGTCGCCGAAGTAGTCAAAGCCCCAGACCTCGTCCAGGAGCTGGTTTCTGGTGTAGACCCGGTTCGGCGTGGCGGCCAGATGGTAGAGCAGCTCCATCTCCTTCGGCGGGGTATCGATGCGCTTGCCGTCCACCACCAGCTCGTAGGAGTCCAGGTTGATGATCAGCTTGTCGAAGGTGAGCTTCTTGCCCTGGCTGGGTCCCTCGTCCCCCACACGGCGGAGCACCGCGTGGACGCGCGCCAGCAGTTCCTTCACCTCGAAGGGCTTGACGATGTAATCATCCGCGCCGCTCTCGAGACCGTTGACCTTGTCCTCGACCTCGCCCTTAGCGGTTAACATAATAACAGGAGTCTTGCCCTCCTTGCGGATCTGCTTTAAGACCGCCCAGCCGTCCATCACCGGGAGCATGATGTCCAGCATCACCAGATCGGGCTTCTCCTTTTCAAACAGCTCCACCCCGGCGCCGCCGTCGTGGGCGACGGAGACGGAAAAGCCGTCCTTCTCCAGACACAGCCGCAGCAGCTCTGCGATGTTGATATCGTCTTCTACGACAACGATTTTCTGACTCATATGGAAAACCTCCTGAAAAGCGATTTGTTTGGAGTATTTCATTCATTATGCCACACACTGACTTAAATTGCATTAAAAAACTGTAAAAAAAGAGAAAGAGATAAGAATCTTCCGGATCTGTGTGAAATTAGGAGGTTATCGCTCGCTCCTTGTAGGGCGGGGACCTGTGCCCCGCCGCGTCGAATGTACTGCCGGATCAACGGCGGGGCACAGGTCCCCGCCCTACGGTGTTCTTT
>CADCQK010000059.1 GCA_902803575.1 Oscillospiraceae bacterium | reverse complement strand
TTGGCACCATCAAGCGCGGCTTCGACGAGATCATCGTCGCCACCGGTTCCACCCCGCGTCAGATGCCTCAGATCAAGGGCTTCGAGCGCTGCATGAACTTCACCGAGCTGCTGAAGGAAGGCAAGATCGCCGACAAGAAGCTGAAGACTGTCGTCTTCCTCGGCGGCGGCCAGTCCTCCTGCGAGGCTGCTTACGACATGGTTCTCAACTTCAAGAAGAACCCGATCATTGTCGAGTACGGCAACGACCTGGTTGCGGCTCAGGCTACCTGCCTTGCCAACACCTCCTTCCTTCGTGACGCCATGGAGTATCACAAGGTTCCCACCTATCTGCACTCCACCATCACCGAGATCGGCGACGGCTACTGCATGATCAAGACTCCCGACGGCACCTTCCGTCAGGAGTGCGACGCGGTCGTCAACGGCATCGGCTTCGTCCCGCAGCCTGTTGGTGAGAAGCAGCCCCACGTCTATCGTGTCGGTGACTGCGTTGCCATCGGCAACCTGCGTACCGTCATCTGGCGTGCTTGGGACGTCTGCATGCGCATCTGATCGCATCAGATCCCCAAAAAACAACATACAAAAGGCGGCGCCCATTCGGGCGCCGCTTTTTGGAGGATTCAGATTTGAAAAACTGGGAGAAAGATTTGCCCTCCGGCTACCGGGAGGCACTGGTCATCGACGCGAAGGACAACAAAAAGCTGGTCAGAGGCATGGGCATTGCGGCGCTGCTGCTGTTCGCTCTGTTCCTGTGGATCGGCATCGCAACCCAGTGGAGCGGCATGAAGCAGCAGGCGCCCTCCACCAGAATGGCCTCCGGATTTTTCATCACGCTGATGGTCTACATCGTCCTGCACGAGCTGGTGCACGGCGCGGCTTACAAGCTGCTCACCGGGCAGAAGCTCACCTTCGGCATGACGCTCACGGTGGCCTTCTGCGGCGTGCCGGAGATCTACGTCTACCGGAAGGCCTCGCTGATCGCGGTGTTGGCGCCCTTCGTGGTGTTCACGATTTTGAGTCTGGTGCTGCTGTTTGCCGTGCAGGACCCCTGGGTGCGCTTCTACGTGCTGCTGTTCCTGGGACTGCACATCGGCGGCTGCTCCGGCGACCTCTACAATACCTGGATGTACCTGACCCGGTTCAAGGATCCCCGGACCCTTACAAGAGACACCGGACCCATGCAGACCTTCTACGTGCCGATCGAAAACGAAACCTGACGTTTTGCAACGTCAGGTTTTTTGTATGGTAGAGAAGCGAGGAATTCCAGTTTATCGGGGAGTTGCGAGGCATAATGTTAGACGATTGCCAATCTAAAATGGTGTCATTGCGAACCAGTGCGCACACTGGTGTGGCAATCCGTTCTCTTGCGGTACAGGCTGATTCTTTGCAAAATGTTGGGCGAATCCGTATTGCCTCAACGTTCTGCGAGTTTCGGCTCCGCCGCCGGGGGATGCGGATTGCCACACCGTCGTGCGCGACGGTTCGCAATGACATTCTTTGGGTCTGGCGCAGAGAACAGCTCGACAAACTCCAATTTAACACGCAGGGAGACGAAGAAAACCTGCCTGTCTTTCGTCAATCAGATGTGTCCTTCTCCATGGTCACGGCCACGTCATGGACGTCGACGACCATGGTGGTCTGGCTGTCATCGGGGAAGGTGATGGAATAGGTGTCGTCGCCGGTGAGGGTCACGGTGCCGTCATCGTTCAAGACCCACTTCACAATGGCCTGGTCGGTGTCAATGAACATGGAGCAGTCGCCGTTGTCCTTGAAGATCAGGATGAACGTGCCGTCGAAGACGTCGTGGGCGTCCACGGTCACGCCGTCATATTCCGCGGTGGTGGCGACCCATGTGCCAAGCAGGAATTCACTCTTTTCGGCGGCCTCTTTCTCCTCGGCGGAGGGCCCGCAGGCGGCCAGCAATGTCAAACTCAAAACCAGAACCAGCAAAATGGAAAGCATGCGTTTTTTCATGATGGTACCTCCAGTCTGTTTTTATAATGGATCTGCCTCCCTCAGTATACAATACCACGCCGCCGCAGCGATTCCATATTAGACTGCTGGGACGGTTTTTGTGCAATATTTTTGCCTTTTGTATAGTTTCTCCAGACTTGGGCACAATGTCAGTGCAGAAATCACAAGCCCACAGGAAGGAGATTCATATGAAGAAACTGATGATGCTGTTGCTGGCGATGACCCTGGCGCTGGCCGCCTGCGGCATGAAGAAACCCGTGGAGACCGCAGTTCCCACCGACCTGCCCATGGAGACGGAGACCCTGCCGGAGATGACCGACGATCTTACGGACATGGAGACGCCAGAGCTGGAGACGGAGCAATCCGACGTAGCCGACGCCCTGGACGCCATCCGGGACTATGATCCGGAAAATCTGGACGCCGCCGTCATGCGCTATGCTGCCGCCGCAAAGGTGCTGACCTTCTGCAAGAACACCGAGCGCAGCGCCGCCCAGCTGAAGGAGGACATCAAGGCCTACTTCAGGGACATGTCCAACGAGGAAAAGGCGGCCTTCGCGGAGCGTTACGACGAGGTGGCGGCGCTGGCGCAGTCCATCGCCAGAGGGGACGTGGAGCAGAGCGAGCTGGACAACATGCTCTCCGAGGCACACGTGCATCTGGACCCCGTGGACCCGGTGAACTTCGCCCACCAGAACCTCACCGACCTCGACGAGACCATCCGCGACGCAGTGAAATAAAAACAGGTGCAGCCATTTCGGCTGCACCTGTCTTCTATCTGGGGTTCAAATTATAGTTTATCGGGGCGTTGAAATGATCCACCGTAGGGCGGGGCGGCCGTAGGCTTCCAATGCCTCGGCGGCCTGCTTCGGATCACCGGAGAAGGCCAGCAGCGGGCGGCCGCGGTAGATGGCGCAGACCGCCGGTCCCGCGGGATCATGGTCCTCCTGCCGGAACACCAGATCCGCGAACAGGTAGCCCAGCATCTGCGGCACCACGGCGGTGTTCCAGTCGCCCAGTCCGCCGGTGAGGAAGACAGCCTCGGTGTTTTCAGAGGCGGCATACACGGCGTCCGCCAGCTGGTCCGCGTCCTCGGGCAGCTCCGCCTGACGGACGGTGACCTGATAACCCATGGCCTCCACCTTCTCCGCCAGACCCGCATCGGGGCCCACGGACAGCACCGCGCAGCGTACAGGCTTATACACCGGCAGAAACACCCCCGGCCGATCCAGCCCGGCGTTTTTCAGCACCCCCATGGCGTGTTTCGTCAGCCGCATGCCCTCAGAGAGGATGGTCTCGCCCTCCTCGTTGAGCAGATCCTCCGACAGCACCCGGCCCTCGGCCTTGGCGGTGCGCAGGATCCCGGCGGTCACAGGGGTCACGTCCCGGCGGATCAGCTCCGCCGCTTTTTCCATTGAAATTCCGATCTCCATATGTATTACCTCTTTAGAAAAGCGCCTCGGCGCTCCATTTTTCTCCGTTTCGAAGGATGACCCAGGGCTGGTTGGTCTGCTCGTGCCCGTTTTCATCCAGATAGTTGGCCAGCAGCACCAGCATGGTGCCGTCGGGCTCCAGATCGTTGGCGGTGAGCCAGGCGTCGGAGTAGCCGGCGTCGAACCGAAGCCGCAGCAGGGCGCAGCCCTCGGCGGTCCTGCGGAAGGTCTGCATGGCGGCGTTCATGGCGCTGCGGACGTCGGCCTTTTCAAAGTCGCCTGCGTCCTGGATCTCCAGCCGCACCCGGTCGGTGTCGCCCTTGTCTCCGCTGCAGCCGGCCAGGGAGAGCAGCGCCAGAACCAGCAGCAAGCCTGCGATGATGCGCTTCATGTGCGATACTCCTCACCGTGGGCGCCGAGAAAGCCCTCCAGAATCAGACTGGCGGCCACCGCGTCCACATCCTTCCGATGCTTTTTCTCTTTTCGTCCGTTGGCGTGGAGGATGGCGTGGGCCTCGATGGAGCTGCGGCGCTCGTCCCAGAGCACCACCTGAAGCCCGGTGGCGGCCTCCAGAAGCTTCGCCACCTCGCGGCTCTTTTCGGCTCTCGGGCCCTCGCTGCCGTCCATATTTTTCGGCAGTCCCAGCACCAGAAGTCCAACCTCATTTTCCTTCGCAGCGGCTGCGATCTGTTCCACCGCCCGGTCGAGATTCCACTCCCACAATGTCCAGGCCCTGCCGCAGAGCATGGCCGACACATCCGAGAGCGCCAGCCCGATCCGCTGGTCGCCGTAATCAATTCCAAGGATCCGCATGGGATAACTCCTTTACTGCAAAATATCCTCCAGCCGTTTCATGCCGTGGATGGTGGTGACCACGATGACCCGGTCGCCGGGCTGGATGGCGTCGCCGCCGGCGGGGATGAAGCCCTTCTCGTCCCGGATGATGGTGGCCACCAGCACCGAGGGCCGCAGCTTCAGATCCTTCAGCGGGATCCCCAGCAGGCTGGCGCCGTCTTTCGCGATGAACTCCAGTGCCTCGGCGCGGCCGTCTGCCACCAGGCGGAGGGTCTCCACACCGCTGACGTTGGCGCTGTTCTCCATGGCGCGGACGAACTCCGTGATCCGGGCGGCGGTGACGGCGGCGGGCTGCACCACGGTGGTGAGCCCATAGGTCTGGGCCAGCTGGATGAAGTTCTCCTCGCTGAGCATGGTGACCACCTTCGGCACCTTCTGACTGGCGGCAAAGGTGGAGATCACCAGATTCATGGCGTCGGACTCGGTGACCGCCACCAGAGCGTCGGTGTCCAGAAGCCCCTCTTCTCGGAGTGTGTTGGGCTCCGCCCCCTCACCGCAGACCACGGTGACCCCGGGCAGGGCCTCCTTCAGCGCGTTGCAGCGCTGCTCGTCCTTCTCGATGATGATGGAGTGGATGTGCATCTTCTCCAGCTCCATGGCGAGGCGCTCGGCCACCCGGCCGCCGCCCACCATCATGACGCCCTTGGCCGCGTGCTGCAGCTCCCCGATCTTGTGGAACAGGGCGTGGAGCTCTTGGGGCATGCCCACCAGAGAGAGCACGTCGCCGGCCTCGATGACATAGTCGCCGTTGGGGATGTGGAGTTTGTCTCCGCGCTCCAGCGTGCAGATCAGCACGCCCTTGCTGTATTTGTTTCGAAAATCCTTCAGCTGCACGCCGCAGAGCCTGCCGCCCTGGGGCACCCGGTACTCCACCAGCTCCACGAGACCTCTTGCGAAGGGCTCCACTCGGGTGGCCACAGGGAAGCGGAGGGTGCGGGAGATCTCTTTCGCCGCGGACCGCTCCGGGTTGATGGAGAGGCTGAGCCCCAGCTCTTCCCGCAGCAGCACGGAGTCCTGATAATACTCCTCGTCCCGGATCCGGGCGATGGTGTGCTTGGCGCCCAACTTCCTCGCCACGGCGCAGCTGATGATGTTGGTCTCGTCGGACATGGTGGCGGCGATCAGCAGATCCGCGCTGCCCGCGCCGGCGATCTGCAGCTGCTCCACGTTGGCGCGGCCCTGCACCACGATCACGTCCAGGGTGGTGGAGATGAACTCCGCCTGGGCCGGATTGCTCTCTATTACAGTCAGGTCGTGGCCCTCCTGCACCAGCTGTCTTGCCATGGCATAGCCGATGCGGCCGCCGCCGACGATTACGATTTTCATGGGGTTCCCCGCTTTCAAACGAAACTCTAACTTAGCTATTGTAGCACAAAATTCGTCGCCTGCAAAGCCTTTGTGAACAAAAGGTTAAAACGGATTTCTTTCGCTTGACGAACCGAAAAAACCGGGGTATGCTAAACAAGTCTAACTATGAGTAAATGAGTTGATCGAATGCTGGAACTGAAAAACATCACCAAGGATTACGAGGTGGGCGAGAACACCGTCCACGCGCTGAAGGGCGTGAGCATCGCCTTCCGGGAGAGCGAATTTGTGGCAATCCTGGGCCACTCCGGCTGCGGCAAGACCACCCTTTTGAACATCATCGGCGGTCTCGACCGCTACACCTCCGGTGACCTCATTATTAACGGACGCTCCACCAGCGAGTACAATGACCGGGATTGGGACACCTATCGGAACCACTCTGTGGGTTTTGTGTTCCAAAGTTACAACCTGATCCCCCACCAGACGGTTTTGCAGAATGTGGAGCTGTCTCTGACGCTTTCCGGCGTGGACCCGGCGGAGCGGAGAAGAAGAGCCACCGAGGTGCTGCAGAAAGTTGGCCTCGGCGACCAGCTGAACAAGGTGCCGAACCAGATGTCCGGCGGCCAGATGCAGCGCGTTGCCATCGCGAGAGCGCTGGTGAACGATCCCGACATCCTCCTCGCCGACGAGCCCACCGGCGCCC
>CADCQK010000058.1 GCA_902803575.1 Oscillospiraceae bacterium | reverse complement strand
GCCATACCGAATTTGCACGAAGGAGGAACAGCCATGAACGCAAGTGTGGCCATTCAGGTTCTGCCGAAGGTGGAGGGCAACGCCGAGACCTGCCGCGTGGTGGACGCGGTGATCGACTATATCCGATCCTTCCGCCTGCCCATGACGGTGACGCCCTTCGAGACCGTCATCGAGGGAGATTACGATGTTTTGATGGAGATCGTCAAGGGCTGCCCCAAGGTCTGCGTGGAGGCCGGCGCCCCGGGGATGCTGGGCTATGTGAAGATCAACTACGCCCCTGACGGCGTCATGACCATCGACGAGAAGATCGGGAAATACCAATGAATCAGAAATTTGCGATTTTTGACATGGACGGCACGCTGGTGGACTCCATGCCCTACTGGCAGCGGCTGGGGAGAGAATACCTCATGCGGGCCGGGGTCACCGAGGTGTCAGACGAGCTGCTGGAGCGGATCAAGCCCATGACCATGGCGGAGTCTACCGAGATGTTCTACCGGGAGCTGGGGCTTTCAGGCTCGCCGCAGCAGATCGCCGACGAGCTCAACGGGATCATGGCCGGACACTACCGCAACGACATCCAGCTCAAGCCCGGCGCGGCGGAATACCTTCGGCAGCTGAAAGCGCAGGGTGTGCGCATGTGCGTGGCTTCGGCCACGGTGGAGCGGCTGGTGGAGGCCTGCCTGGGGCGCCTCGGCGTGGCGGACTGCTTTGAATTTCTGCTCTCCTGCGACACCGTGGGGGCAGGGAAGGACCGACCGGATGTGTTTCTGGCCGCGGCGGAGCGGTTTGGGGCAAAGCCCGAGGAGATCGCCTCCTACGAGGATTCGATCTTCGCCGTGGAGACCGCCGCCAAAGCCGGATTCTACACCGTCGGCGTTTATGACAACAATGGCGCCGACAGCTGGGAGGCACTGCAGGCCATCGCCGATGAGACCATCACCGACTGGTTTCACGCTGCGGCGGAACTGTCCGCCGAAAACTAAACAAAACAAGGCGCGCCGTACAGGTTTGGCGCGCCATTTTATGAATCGGCAGAAAATTGAAAGATATTTGTTATTTTTTCTATTAATTCTGTTTCAAAAGACTTGATTCTGCCGCCGGTTTCGGGTACAATGAAAAAGATTTTAAGATTTGCCACGATTTTTTAAGATTTAGAGATGGGAGGTGCGGCAAATGTTTCTGCTCTGGCTGATTCTGCTTTTGACTTCGGCGTTCTTTGCCTTCACCTTCGCACTCTATCTGGTGTTTTTCTATTCACCCAATAAGAACCAGAACGACGACCGGAGACTGGCGCGCGTTTCCCAGATCCCTGTCCGCCGCGGGCAGATCCTGAAGATGATCGATGAGGTGCGGAAGATCCCCTACGAGACCGTGGAGATCCTCTCCAGAGACGATTTTGTACTGCGCGGCCGCTACATGGAGCAGACCCCCGGCGCGCCGGTCTGCATCTGCTTCCACGGCTATCGCGGCACCCCCAACCGGGATCTGTACGGCCCCATCCGCATTCTCAGAAGGATGGGCTTCAACCTCCTTCTGGTGGAGCACCGGGCCCACTGCAGCAGTGAGAGCAACACCATCACCATGGGCGTCAAGGAGCGGTTCGACTGTCTGGACTGGACGGAGTATGCCCAGTATCGCTTCGGGCGGGAGGTGCCGGTGCTGCTGGTGGGCGTCTCCATGGGCGCCACGGCGGTGATGATGGCCTCGGAGTTCGCCTTCCCCGACAGCGTCAAGGGCATCATCGCAGACTGCCCCTTCACCAGCGCCAAGGACATCGTGTTCTACCGCGCCCAGCAGCTGCACCTGCTGCCGCGCTCCGCCACGCTGTTTACAGAGGCGGCGGCCAGGATCTACGGCGGCTTCTCCCTGTACGGCCCCAACGCCATCGAATCCGTGAAGCGCACCCGCCTGCCGATCCTGCTGATCCACGGCGAATCGGATTACGCGGTGCCCAGCTACATGAGCGAGCAGATCCACAACGCCAACCGGGAGCAGATCGAGCTGCACCTCTTCCCGCGGGCCGGCCACGCTCTCAGCTATTTGCTGGATCCCGACCGTTACGAGGCCTGCTACCGCAGCTACATCCGCCGGGTTTTGAAAGACCAGGTGCCGAAGCCCATGAAGATCCGACTCAAATAAAATTACCGCCCTCCGAGGAGGGCGGTTTTGCTTTTTAAATTCTCTCGTAGGTGCAGAACTGATACTGCACCCCTTCGTGCTCCTGCACGGGTTCAGCTTCGGTGCACTGCCAGTCGGGATCCGCGTCCAGATCCGGGAAAAATACGTCGGAGTGGGGCGCGGCGTAGATTTTTGTCACGAAAACTCGCTTCATGTGGGGGAAGAACTGCCGAAACACGCTGTCTCCGCCGATGACGAGGCAGCGCTCGGATTCTGCGGCGGCGGCCACGGCCTCCTCGGTGGAGTGATAGACCTCGGCCCCCTCGATGGTGATGTCCTGCCGGGTGATCACCAGATTGCGGCGATTTTTCAGCGGCTTGCCGCCGGGGAAATCCTCCAGCGTCTTTCTGCCCACGATGACGGCGGCCCCGTCGGTGAGGGTGCGGAAGCGCTTCCGGTCGGCGGGGATCACCAGCGGCTGGGTGCCTTTTTCCCCGATGCCCCAGTCGGAATATACGGCTACGATCGCGTCCATGGCCGTACCTCAGACCGCGATGGGGATCTTGCCCGTGAACTCGCTGAACTCGTAGCCCTCGACCTTGAAGCTGTCGCGGGTGAACTTGTAGAAGTCATCCACGCTCTCGTCGATGATAAACTTCGGCGCGGCTTTGGGCTCGTTCTGGATGATCTGCTCGATCACCGGCACGTGGCGGTCGTAGATGTGGGCGTCGGCGATGACGTGCACCAGCTCGCCCACCTGCAGTCCGGAGACCTGGGCCATCATGTGCACCAGAACGCTGTACTGCACCACGTTCCAGTTGTTGGCCGCCAGCATGTCCTGACTCCGCTGGTTCAAAATGGCGTTGAGGGTGTTGCCGGAGACGTTGAAGGTCATGGAGTAGGCGCAGGGGTAGAGAGCCATCTCGTGGAGATCCTGGAAGTTGTAGATGTTGGTCATGATCCGGCGGGAGGCGGGGTTGTGCTTCAGGTCATAGAGCACCCGGTCCACCTGGTCAAACTCGCCCTCGGCGTACTGGTGCTTGACCCCCAGCTGGTAACCGTAGGCCTTGCCGATGGAGCCGTTCTCGTCCGCCCACTGGTCCCAGATGTGGCCCCGGAGCTCGTGGATGTTGTTGGATTTCTTCTGCCAGATCCACAGCAGCTCATCCACGGCGGTCTTCCAGTAGGTGCGCCGCAGGGTCAGCAGCGGGAACTCCTCGGCCAGATTGTAACGGTTCACGATGCCGAATTTCTTCACGGTGTGGGCGGGAGCGCCGTCGTCCTCCCAGCGGGGGCGAACCTCGCGATCCGTGTCCCAGACGCCGTTTTCGAGAATATCTTTGCAGTTTTGAATGAAAACCTGATCTGCGTAACTCATGCCGCATACCTCCTGTTGATGTTCGACAGATTCAGTATAACCGATGGTTTTTGCAGAGTCAACCACAATCCGTGGGGGCAAGACTAGCCATTTCCACAAAATCGGGCGGGAAAATTCTACACGACCTGCCGAACATTACCGCCCCTGATGTGTCAGTTTTGTGATATAATGAACGGGAAATGGAGACTCTGTCTTCAAAATCTGAAACATGGAGGGACATTATGAAACAGTCGAGAAAACTGCTCTCGCTGCTGTTGGTGCTGTGCCTGATTTTCACTTTGACCTGCACGGCCTTCGCAGTGGAGGGCGAGGCTGCAGAGATGGCGGGCAAGACCGTGATCCTGCACACCAACGACGTGCACGGCGCAGTCCTTGGCTACGCCAAAGCCGCACAATTGAAGGCCGACTATGCGGCCAAGGGCGCCGACGTCATCCTGGTGGACTGCGGCGACTTCAGCCAAGGCGCTCCCGAGGTCAGCGTCAGCAAGGGCGCCAACGCCGTTGCCATGATGAACGCCGCGGGCTATGACCTCGCCACCCTGGGCAACCATGAGTTCGACTATGGCTACGACAATCTGGTCAGCATCCTGAAGGACGCCAAGTTCCAGCTGCTCTGCGCTGATATCACCAAGGACGGCAAGGCTGCCTTCACCGGCCATGCCATCGTGGAAAAGGGCGGCGTGAAGATCGGCCTGTTCGGCCTTGAGACCCCTGAGACGCTCACCAAGGTCAACCCCGGCCTGATCCAGGGTATCAGCCTGCCCCAGGCCAAGGAACTCTATGCCTGCGCCCAGGCTGAAATCGACGCACTGAAGGCCGAGGGCGCCGACCTGATCGTCTGCCTGAGTCATCTGGGCGTCGACGCCGAGAGCGCGCCCAACCGCTCCATCGACGTCTACAACAACACCAAGGGCATCGACATCATGCTGGACGGCCACGCTCACACCGTCATGACCCCCGGTGTGGAGAAAATCCAGACCGGCGTCAATGTGGATAAGGAGACCGGCGCTGAGACCCCGGTCTATGTGGAGAATCCCTGCAAGGATCTGCCGATCCAGTCCACCGGCACGAAGTTTGCCTATGTGGGCGTGGTCGTGATCGACAATGCCACCAAGGCGCTGGAAAAGTGCGAGCTGGTCCCCGCCTCCGAGATCCAGGACGACGCTGCGGTCCTGGCTGCGGGTCAGAAGATCGTCGATGATGTGAACGCCACCTACGGCGCCAAGTTCGCCGAGAGCGCAGTGGATCTCAACGGCGATAAGGCCCCCGGCAACCGCACCGAGGAGACCAACCTGGGCGACCTGATCACCGACGCCATGCTCTGGAGCGTCCTGAAGGACATCGACGAGCTGGGTGTTCCTGAAGAAAACGTGGTCTGCATCACCAACGGCGGCGGCATCCGCGCCCCCATCGCCAAGGGCGACATCACCATGAAGGACATCAACACCGTTCTGCCCTTCGGCAACACGGTCGCCGTGGTCTACGTCACCGGCGCGGAGCTGCTGGAGGCGCTGGAGGCCTCCACCTACTGCACGCCCACGGCCATCGGCGGCTTCCCGCAGGTCTCCGGCCTCGTCTACTCCATCGCCACCGATGTGGAGTTTGACCAGGGTGAGCAGTACCCGGATTCCACTTACTTCGCTCCGAAGTCCATCGGCCGCGTGAACATCCTCGAGGTGAACGGCCAGGACTTCGATCCCAAGGCCACCTACGCCGTTGTCACCAACAACTTCTGCGCCGCCGGCGGCGACACCTACTATGTCTTTAAGAACGCCTCCAAGCAGTTCGACACCAGCATCCCCATGGATGAGGCCGTCGTGGAGTTCATCAGCGAGCGGCTCAACGGCGTTGTGGGCGAGGAGTACGCCGAACCCATGGGCCGCATCCTGGTGGGCACTCAGGACGAGCTTGCC
The DNA here is from genome assembly GCA_902803575.1 of Oscillospiraceae bacterium. Taxonomy (GTDB): domain Bacteria; phylum Bacillota; class Clostridia; order Oscillospirales; family Oscillospiraceae; genus CAG-103. The sequence continues at coordinate 1,119 of CADCQK010000058.1, read as the reverse complement.
CTGGCGAAGGTGAAGCAGGACGCCTATCGCCTGCTGGAGGGCCTGCTGCCGAAGAACGCCTATGTCCTGGAGACCGCCAAGGCGGTGGACAAGGCCGGCCATGACGTCGCCGCAGCCGACACCCTCAAGGACGCCGAGGCAGCCTTCAAGGCCCTCGAGACCGCCATCGCCGCCCTGAAGGTCAAGGACAACACCTTCAAGGATGTGGCGGCAAACGCCTGGTATGATCCGGCTGTGGACTTTGTCGCCGCTGTGGATCTGATGAACGGCACCGGCGAGAATCTCTTCCAGCCCGACTCCACCATGACCCGCGCTATGGTCGTCACGGTGCTCTATCGTCTGGCCGGATCTCCCGATGTGAAGGATCTCAAGTGCGACTTCAAAGACCTGACCCAGGATTGGTACAAGAACGCTGTCATCTGGGCTGCCAATCAGCGGATCACCAACGGCACCTCCGCCACCACCTTCGAGCCCAACACGATCATCACCCGTGAGCAGATGGCCGCCATGCTGGCCCGCTTCCTGCTGGGCGAGGTTGGCGCTCCTCCCGAGGGTGCGGAGCTGACCGCGCTGAAGGAAGAGCTGGCGCTGCTGTATGCTGACGGCGCTTCTGTCTCTGCCTTTGCCGCGCTGCCGGTGCTCCGGATGAGCGAAATGGAGATCATGCAGGGCGGCGGCGCCGAGGGCGACAACCTGCCCGCCTTCCGTCCCCAGGGTCAGATGATGCGCTCCGAGTGCGCTCAGGTGCTTCTGAACGTCTATCGGGCGCTTCCCGGCTGGTGGTTCGATTCGGAGCTTCCCGCCGCCTGACCAAAACCCATCCATCCATTTGGAGCGCCGGTTTCCGGCGCTCCTTTCATATAAAAAACAGCCCGCCGATCGGCGGGCTGTTTTTGTGTTTTGGGTTTACTCCAGCTCGTCCACCATCTGGAGATAGAGGGCGTTGGAGCCGTCGCTGGGCATGAGGAAGCCGGTGCGGGGGCTGAGACTGAAGCCAACCAGCGTGGGGCCGTCCTGGAGGCAGGAGCGCTTGAACTGCTGGCTGAACAGGCGGCGGCAGTAGCTGCGCAGCCACTTTTTCAGCGTGTCGTGGTCGAACTCGTCGCCGTAGGCGATGTC
>CADCQK010000057.1 GCA_902803575.1 Oscillospiraceae bacterium | reverse complement strand
CGGCATGGATCTCGTGCAGAAGATCCAGGGCGAGAACTGGTTCGAGTTCGACACCGTCATCGCTTCTCCCGACATGATGGGCACCGTCGGTCGTCTCGGTAAGGTCCTGGGCCCCAAGGGTCTCATGCCCTCCCCCAAGGCCGGCACCGTGACTCCCAACATCGCCAACGCCGTGAAGGAAGCCAAGGCCGGTAAGATCGAGTATCGTCTCGACAAGACCAACATCATCCACTGCCCCATCGGCAAGGTCAGCTTCGGTGCTGAGAAGCTGAACGAGAACTACGAGGCTCTCATCGGCGCCATCATCAAGGCCAAGCCCGCCGCTGCCAAGGGCCAGTATATCCGCTCCTGCGTCACCGCGTCCACCATGGGCCCCGGCGTGAAAATCGCTGTCAAGGTGTAATAAGAGCGAAAACTGCATTTGAAAAAGCACGCTGTGTGAAACAGCGTGCTTTTTATATTTCCCCCCGCCTAAGACTGTCCCCCCGACAGCCTCAAATCTCAAAGGTTTTCTGATACCAGGCGGAATACTGCTGGAAGTTTTCCGAGCGTCTCTGGCGAAGCTGCTCCAGATACTCGTGGGTGTCGAAGGCGCCCAGAGACAGCTCCAGCATGGCGACGGCGATGTTGGAGCAGTGGTCGCTGACCCGCTCGAAGTTGGTCAGCAGGTCATTGAACACGTAGCCCTGCAGAATGGTGCAGGTGCCGTTCTGCAGACGCTCCACGTGGTGGACCTTCATCTCGTCGCAGAGGTCGTCGATGACCTCCTCCAGAGGCTCCACCTTCTCGGCCTCCGCCAGATCCTCGTTCACGAAGGCCTTGACCGCGAGGCGCGTCACCTCGGAGGTGGCGCCGATGATCACCGCCAGCTCATGGCTGCCCGCCGGTGAGAAGGCCAGCTTCTTGTCATAAAGCTCCTTGGCGCTCTCGGCAATGTTCAGGGCATGGTCACTGAGCCGCTCGAAGTCCGAGATCACGTGCAGGTACTTCGAGACCTCACCGCTCTGGCGGGTGTTGAATTCTCTGCCGGTGAGCTTCATCAGATAGGTGCCCAGGACGTCCTCGTAGCGGTCGATCTCGGATTCCAGATCCCGGACTTCCTCAAAGCCCTCCTGGGTGTAGCCGCGCAGCAGGACGAAGGAGGTCTCCAGCGCCTTGCGGGAGAGCTCCGCCATGGCGTTGATGGTCAGGCGGCTCTGCTCGATGGCCAGCGCCGGGTGCTCCAGGAAACGTTCCTCCAGCCGGAGACCGGGATCGTCTCTCGCGGGGCCCTGATCCGGAATGATCTTGCACACGATGGCCTCGATCACATCGATGAAGGGCATGAGCATCACCGTGAGGATAAAGCGGAAGAAGGTGTTCACCCCTGCCAGAGAGAAGGGGTCCATAACCTTGTCCATGAAGGAGAAGGGATGGATCGCATTGACGATGTAAAACACCGCGGTCATCACCAGAACGCCGAGGAAGGAGGCCACCAGATAGACCCAGGCCGTCCGCTTGCCCTGCACCGTGGCGCCGATGGCCGACAGCAGCACCGGGAAGGCCGCGCCGATGGTGATACCAAACAGCAGCGGCAGGGCCGCATCCAGATTCAGCGCGCCCGTCACCGACAGGGCCTGCAGAATACCCACCGCCGCGCTGGCGGACTGCAGCAGCGCCGTAAACGCCGCGCCCACCAGAATGCCGAGGGCGGGATTGGACATGCTGGTCATGGTTTTCGTGAACCAGGGCTGGTCGCCGAGGCCGTTCACCGCACCGGACATGGTGCTCATGCCGAACATCAAAACCGCAAAGCCCATGAGGATGTCGCCCACATGGCGCTGGGTCTGGCTATTGGAGAACATCCGAAGAATGACGCCCACCACCGCCACCACACCGGTGAGTGTGGCCGTGGAGAGGACACTGCGCAGACCGCCGGCGCCCTCGATGTAGCTCAGGCAAATCACCCAGCCGGTAATGCTGGTGCCCAGAATGGAGCCCAGGATCACGGAGATGGCCTGCCGCAGCTTCATCATGCCGGAGTTCACAAAACCCACCGCCATGACGCTGGTGGCGCAGGAGGACTGGATCACCGCGGTCACCCCGGTGCCCAGCAGCACGCCCCGGATCGGGGTACTGGATAGTCGGTAGAGGATCGGCTCCAGCCGGTCGCCGGAGACGGATTTCAGCCCGTCGCCCATCAGCGACATGCCGAAGAGAAACAGCGCCACACCACTGAGCAGCGCAATGATTTCAGAAACGCCCATAAAGGCTGTCTCCTTTCCTTTTCTTCAATCTCTCGAAGTTTACCCGCACAATGTAAAATCTGCCACCGAGCTATGTTAAATCTATGTAAAATCTATGGAAAAATCCCGGGATCTGTGTTACGCTCTTTTTTGAGGTGAATCTGATGATCTATCTTCTGGAGGATGACGACAGCATCCGCAAGCTTGTAATCTATACCCTGGAGAGCCAGCAGTTCTCCGCAGAGGGTTTTTCCAACGCGACGGCCTTCTGGGAGGCCATGGCAGTGCAGACGCCGACCCTGGTCCTGCTGGACATCATGCTCCCCGGTGAGGACGGTATTTCCGTATTGCGAAAGCTGCGCGCAGATCCCGCAACGGCCGCTGTTCCCGTCATCATGATGACCGCGAAGAACACGGAGTACGACCGGGTGCAGGGGCTGGATGCCGGCGCCGATGACTATATCTCCAAGCCCTTCGGCATGATGGAGCTGGTGGCCAGAGTCCGCGCCGTGCTGCGCAGAACCGAGCCGAAAAATGAGAGCACGGAGTATCGCGTGGGTGATCTGTACGTCTGCCCCGACCGGCATGAGGTGAAGGTCGCCGGGGAGCCGGTGCATCTGACCTACAAGGAGTTCCTGCTTCTGTGTACGCTGCTGGAAAACCAGGGCCGCGTGCTGACAAGAGAGATCCTCATGGACAAGGTTTGGGGCCTCGGCGTGGAGCGGGAGAACCGCACTCTGGATGTACACATCCGCACCCTGCGCCAGAAGCTGGGAAGCGTGGGCAGCTGTATCCAGACCATCCGCAACGTGGGCTACCGGCTGGAGGATCGTGTGGAATGAGCCGCGCCATCTTCCGGACGAGCCTGTTCGTGGGACTGCTGGTGCTGATCTTTACCACCGCCGTGTTTTTCTTCCTCCGCTACTCTCAGGCACAGGACGAGACCTATGCAGCCCTACAGCAGGAGGCGGCCTATGCCGAACAGGGAATGCTGCAGGGCGGCAAGGACTATCTCAAAAGTCTCGGCAGCGTCAACCGCATCACCTGGATCCGGCCAGACGGCAGCGTGATCTATGACAACGAGTTTCCCGACGAAGCCAATCAGCAAAGCTGCCCCGAGGTGCAGACCGCGCTGACTGAGGGCGTGGGACAGGGCATCCGGCAGAGCGGCAGCAGCGGTGTCCAGACCATGTATGTGGCCCGCCTCTGCGCCGACGGGACCGTGTTGAGGCTCAGCCGTCCCCTCTCCGCCGTGCGCACGGCCATCATCTCCGTCACCCCGGCTCTGTGGGTCGTGGTGCTGGCGACACTGCTGTCCCTGCTGGTGGCCTTTCGGGCATCGAAGCGGATCGTCCGGCCCATCAATGAAATGGATCTGGACCATGACGACGCTGCGGCCCCCTACCCGGAGCTGACGCCGCTTTTGGAGCGCATTCAGGAGCAGAAGCGCACCATCGCACAGCAGAACGAGGAGCGGGAAGCCCTGCGGCGGGAGTTCTCCGCCAACGTCTCCCATGAATTAAAAACACCCCTGACCTCCATCTCCGGCTTTGCGGAGCTCATGGCCAGCGGCGTAGTGGAAAGCGACAAGGTGCAGGAATTCTCCAACGACATCTATCGGGAGTCCCAGCGGCTGATGACCCTGATCGACGACATCATCAAGCTCTCAAGGCTGGATGAGGATGCCGTGGATCCGGAGACGGAGCCGGTGGATCTCTACGAGCTCAGCGGCGAGGTGCTGGACAGCCTTCGCCCGGTGGCGGAGCGGGAGGACATCCGGCTGCAGCTCAGCGGGACGTCTGTACAGGTGAACGGCGTCTGGCGGCTATTAAGCGAGATGGTCTACAACCTCTGCGACAACGCCATCAAATACAACCGCCCCGGCGGCAGTGTCACCGTGGAGGTTTCCGATACGGATTCGGGCCCCAGGCTCACGGTCTCGGACACCGGCATCGGCATCGCCCCGGAACACCAGAAGCGGATCTTCGAACGGTTTTACCGGGTGGACAAGAGCCACTCCAAAGCGATCGGCGGCACCGGTCTCGGTCTCTCCATCGTGAAGCACGGGGCGCAGTTCCACCATGCAGTCGTCACCCTGGACAGCACGTCCGGCGTCGGAACCACCATCTCCCTTCAGTTTCCAATCGAATAAACCCCATGAAAAAATCCCACGGCCGAAGCCGTGGGATTTTTGTTGCTTGAGTCTGGATTACTTGGAGTACATCTCCTTGAGCTTGAGCAGGTGCTCATAGCGGGCCTTGGCGTTGTCCTCAGACTTGGAGAACAGGCCCTCGGCGCGCTCGGGGAACTCGCGGGTCAGGCGGCTGTAGCGGGCCTCGTTCATGAGGAACTCGCGGTAGCCTTCCTTGGGCTCCTTGCTGTCCAGGGTGAAGGACTGCTCGGCAGCGGGATCGTAGCGGAACAGGTTCCAGTAGCCACACTCGACAGCCTTCTTCATTTCCTTCTGGCAGTTGGTCATGCCGCCCTTGATGCTGTGCATCTCGCAGGGAGCATAGCCGATGATCAGGGACGGGCCGGGAT
>CADCQK010000056.1 GCA_902803575.1 Oscillospiraceae bacterium | reverse complement strand
GGACTTCATCGTCTGCGACGAGCCGGTCTCCGCGCTGGACGTGTCCATTCAGGCGCAGGTCATCAACATGTTCGATGAGCTGCAGGAGAAGCTGGGGCTGACCTATCTGTTCATCGCCCACGACCTGCTGGTGGTGCGCCACATCTCCGACCGGATCGCAGTCATGTATCTGGGCCACATGGTGGAGATGGCGGATGCGGGGGAGATCTACAGCCACCCGCTGCACCCCTACTCCCAGTCGCTGCTGTCGGCGGTTCCGGTGCCGGATCCCAAGACCGCCCGAGCCAACAAGCGCATCGTGCTCACCGGCGACATCCCCAGCCCCCTGAACGCCCCCAGCGGCTGCCCCTTCCGCACCCGCTGCCGCTACGCCACCGAGGCATGCGCCGAGAAGATGCCCGAATTCAAAGAGGTGGAAAAGGGCCACTTCGTCGCCTGCCACCGTGTGAAGGAAATCAATTGATGTAAATACCTGCCTCGGCAGTTATTTAAAATTTTCAGAAAGGACGAAACTCAAAATGAAGAAGAGAATCGCCGCAATGATCCTGGTTCTGGCCATGGTCTTTGCACTGGTTGCCTGCGGAAGCAAGGAAGCCAGTACCCCCGCCGGTTCCGCTGACGAGGCCGCTGCGCCCGCCTCCGGTTCCAGCATCGCCGTGTGCCTGGCCTCCGAGCCCGACACCATCGACCCCGCGCTGAACTCCGCCGTGGATGGCGCCACCATGCTGGCCCACCTGTTCTCCGGCCTCGCCAAGTGGTCTCAGGACGCCGACGGCAACCTCGCCATCGTCCCCGATGCTGCTGAAGAGCTGACCGAGGGCGTTGTGAACGACGACGGCACTGTCACCTACACCTACACCCTGCGCGACGGCCTGGTCTGGTCTGACGGCCAGCCTGTCACCGCCGGCGACTTCGTGTTCGCATGGCAGCGCGCCGCCTCCACCGATCTGGCTGCCGACTACGGCTACATGTTCGAGGTCGTTGACGGCTACGCCGACATCTGGGAGACCGATGATGACGGCAACTTCGTCAACCCCGACGCCAAGCTGAATGTCGAGGCTCCCGACGACAAGACCATCGTTGTCACCCTCGCCAACGCGATCTCCTACTGGAACGAGCTGCTGGCCTTCCCGACCTACTTCCCCGTCCGTGAGGACGTCGTCGCCGACGAAGGTTGGGCCACCGATCCCAGCACCTATGTCTGCAACGGCATGTACACCATGACCGGCTGGGACCACAACAGCCTGATCACTCTGACCAAGAACCCCAACCACCCCGACGCCGATGAAGTCACCATGGAGACCATCGAGTTCTACCTCTCCGACGACGCCAACAACATGCTGTCCAACTTCAAGAACGGCACCTGGCAGCTGATCGACGACGTGCCCACCAACGAGATCGCCAACCTGAAGGCTGAGTATCCCGACGAGTTCGTCGTTGCCGGCCAGATCGGCACCTACTATGTCTGCTGGAACGTCAACGAGAACATCCTGCCCGCTTCCTCCACCCTGACCGGTGCTGAGGCCGAGGCTGCCAAGGCTGAGATCCGCAACGCCATCAGCCTGCTGTTCGACCGTGAGTACATCGTTGACGAGATCGCTCAGGGCGGCCAGGTCCCCGCTGCCTCCTTCGTGGCCATGGGCATGACCGACGCTGACGGCTCCGAGTTCTACAAGAACGCCAACGGCACCGGCGGCTACTACGACGCTTCTGCCGACGCCGTGCAGGACAACTTCGACAAGGCCGTCGAGGTCCTGAAGAAGTACTACACCTTCGACGAGTCCACCGGTAAGTTCACCGACTTCCCGAGCCTGACCTACCTCTACAACACCTCTGAGGGCCACAAGGCCATCGGCGAGTATCTGCAGAGCGCTCTGGACGCCGTGGGCATCACCATGAACCTGGAGAACCAGGAGTGGAACACCTTCCTGAACACCCGTAAGCAGGGCGATTACTCCATCGCTCGCAACGGCTGGCTGGCCGACTACAACGATCCGATCTGCTTCCTGGATATGTGGACCACCGCTTCCGGCAACAACGACGTCCAGTTCGGCAAGGGCGACCACGCTGATGTCGCTTGCTACAACCTGGATCTGACCGAGTACGGCTATGACATCAAGGTCGAGAACGGCACCTGGGCTGAGACCTATGACGTGCTGATCTCCACCATCAAGAGCTGCACCGACAACGAGGCCCGCTACGCCATGATGCACATCGCTGAGGATATGCTCATGTCCACCGGCTGCATCTGCCCGCTGTACTTCTACACCGATCTGTACATGATCGACGACAGCGTCCAGGGCTTCTTCTCCAACCCCCTCGGCTACAAGTACTTCATGTACTGCACCGTGGGCTGAGAAGCTTCTGAAAGCAGCTTAACTGCATAAACCCATAAGCGGCGCCGCCTTTCTCCATTCGGAGAGAGGCGGCGTTTTTGATGATGAAAATCCCCCGTATTGTTACGGGGGATGATTTTATAGATTTAGAAACTCCTGTATGGCTTTCGGCGAGCCTGCGAGGATGCCGGGTTTGCTGCCGTCCCGGGGGAGGGGACTGCCGTCGGGCTTGAAGCACTGGCCGCCGGCCTCCTCCACGATCAGGGCGCCGGCTGCGTAGTCCCAGAGACTCACCTGCAGCTCGAAATACAGCCCCGCGCGTCCGGCCGCCACGGTGCAGAGATCCAGCGCCGCGGAGCCCTCTCTGCGGATGTCCAGACCGGCCTGAAAGGCTTTTTTCGCCGTCGCAAAGGTCTCGTCTGCAAGGGCGGCGCAATAGGGGGCGGTGCCGAAGACCACGATGTTTTCGCTGATCCCGCCGTCGGCCACATGGATCGGGCCGCCGTTGAGGAAGGCGCCCCGGCCTCTGCTGGCGGTGAACAGCTCGTCCACGTAGGGATTGTATACCGCCCCGGCCACCACCGTGCCCTGTTCGGCGTAAGCCACGGAGATGCAGCTGTGGTGGAACCCGTGGACGAAGTTCATGGTGCCGTCGATGGGATCGATGATGAACAGCTGCTCCGAGTCCAGCCGGTCCCGCTCCTGCATTTCCTCGCAGAAGAAGTGGGCCCCAGGCACTGCAGCGCTCAGTCGCTCCATCAGCAGATCCTGCACCCTGCGGTCATACTCGGTGACCACGTCCCGGCGGCCGGTTTTGGTCTCCGCCAGGATGCCGTGGGCCCGGAGCATCAGTGCCGCCGCCTCCCGCTGGGCAGCTTCGATGTGTTTGAGAATGGTTTCGTAACGATTGGCTTCCATCTTTTTCTCCTTTTCGGAATCAGACCGCGTAATCGCGGAGAATTGCGGTTTTGTTCGGATCCAGCCGGACGCGGGCGGCCTCCACCGACTCGATGGCCAGAGGAAGACCGTTTTCCCCTTCGAAATCCGCCTGGAAATCCACACCGTCGTCGGAGAGAGCGGAGAGATCCCGCTTCCCGGTCAGCAGCGCGGCGAAAATGGCGGTGATCAGATAGTCCCCGTAGGGTGATGCGTGGGCGCCGTCTGTCCAGAAGAGGTCGATCTCCGGGTGCGCCTGCTGCACCTGCTCGAACCGCTCACCCACCGGGGCCAGCAGCGCGCCGCACTCCGCCGCCAGACGGCGATAGCAGCTTGACATCTGCTCCGTGACCTGGGATTCGCCCCGCATGGCCCAGGTCATGTAGACCACCGGCTTCGTCCCGGCGGCTTCGCAGAGCCGGAAGATCCGCTTGGCATTTTCGAAGGTGGTCTCTTCCTCGGGGAAGGGGTGGGCCTGCTGCTGCAGGACGCAGAAATCGTAGTTTCCGTAGAGGAGCGCGAACCGCACCGCGAAGTATTCCTCCCGGTGCCAGGCCAGATCCTTGTTGGAGTAAGCCAGCATGGTCACCTCCGGCTTTTCACCGGTGAGATGCTGCACCATGCCCGCGAAGGTGTGGGGCATGTCGTTGAAATAAGTGTGGCTGTTGCCGATGAACAGGACGCGCATGGCGAACCCTCCGTTTCTGGATGGTTTTTCTCTGTAAATTTTATCCGATTCCAATTAGAATTGCAATCCCATCCAACAAAAAATGCCCACCCGGAAAACCGGGTGGGCAAAAGGGATCGTTGCTTACTTGCCCGGATTGAAATCGCGATACAGGAAGGTCACGATCTCGCTGCGGGTGCAGACTTTGGTGGGCTCGAAGGTGGTGGGAGTGGTGCCGGTGGTGATGTTCGACTGAACAGCCCACAGGACAGCATTGTAGTACCATTCAGCGGAGGCCACGTCAGTGAAGGGGTTGGCAGTCACAACGACAGGAGACTTGGCATAGCGCCACAGGAAGGTGACGCTCTCAGCACGGGAAACCTGAACGTTGGGGCTGAAGGTGGTGGGAGTAGTACCGGTGGTGATCTTCTCCTGGACAGCCCACAGGACTGCATTGTAGAACCAGTCGGCGGCGGTCACGTCGGAGAAGGGGTTCACGGGGTTGGTAACAGCGGGCTGGCCGGCGGCACGATACAGGAAGGTGACCATCTCGGCACGGGTGCAGTTGTTAAAGGGCTCGAAGGTGGTGAGCGTGGTGCCGGTGGTGACCGCGGGCTTGGCGTTCACGGCCCAGACAACTGCCTTATAGAACCAATCGCCGGGGTTGACGTCGGTGAAGTTCTCGGTGGGCTCACCGGTGGGTGCGATGTCTTTCTTCTCGGTGTGAGCGGGATCACGCTTGCAGACGCGGGTCTCCTCGCCCTTCTCGGTGGCGGTGGCGGCCTTGGTCACGGTCCACTCGCCCCAGTCATGACCCAGAGCAGCGACTTCCTCGCCCTTCTTGATTGTCTTGCCGCAGACTTTGCAGATCTCGTCGCCGCTGTAGCCCTTCTCGGTGCAGGTGGGCTCGACCTTGTTCTTCAGCTCGGTGTCGTGGGTGACGCAGTCAGCGTAGTGGATGGTGGCGGTCTTCAGCACGTCGTTGCCGGACTTGACGACCACATTGGCCCAATCCTGGCTGGTGCCGCCGAAGTAGACGTCTTTCACGTTGGTGCCGTCGAAGGCGTTGTTGTCGATCTTGGTCAGGCTCTTGGGCAGGGTAACGGACTTGAGACTGGTGCAGTCGTTGAAGGTGTCAGACTCGATCAGAGTGACGCCCTCGGGGATGGAGACGCTGGTGAGCTTGTCGCAGTCCTCGAATACGCCCTTGTTGGGATCGCTGCTATGAATGGCGACGACCGGAGCGCCGTCCAGGGTGGCGGGGATCACCAGATCGCCGGAGGCGGTCTCCAGGCAGCCGGTGACGGTGGCCTTGCCGTCCTTGACCTCCCAGGTCAGGGGGCTGGCGTCCTCAGCGTAGTGCACTTTGACGCCACTGGCAGCCGTGTAATTGAGCTTGTTCCAATCCTGCTCGCCGCTCTGGAAGTAGATGTCCTTCAGGGCGGGATCGCTGTCGAAAGCGTCGGCAGCCAGAGAGACCAGGCTCTTGGGCAGCGTGACGCTGGCGAGCTTGGCGCAGTTGGCAAAGGCCTTGCTGGCGATGGTGGTGACGCCCTCGGGGACGACCACGTTGGTCAGGGACACGCAGCCCTGGAAGGCGCGGGGTCCGATGCCCTTGACAGCCGCGGGGATGGTGATACTGGCCAGCTTGCTGCAGCCGTTGAAGGCGTCAGCGCCGATGCTGGTGACGGTGGCGGGGATGGTGATCTCGGTGATCTTGGCCTTGTTGGCGCTGTTCATAAAAGCGCCGTCACGGATGGCAACGACCGGAACATCGCCGAGCTTATCGGGGATGACGACCTTCTCGGCGTCGCCCTTGTAGGCCTTGATGCTGACAGACTTCTTGTCAGCGCTGATGACATACTCGAAGTTGGCGTCGCTGGTCTCGGTGGGAGCCGGGATGACCCACTCCTTTGCGGTGGTCTTGTAGGTAACGACATCGGGGATGTCCTTCTCAAAACCGGCAACGGGCAGCGTGCTGCCGCCGGCGATGGCGGCGACCTGCTCAGCAGTCAGCGCCATGCTGGGAGCGAGGGTCTTGTCCGTGGCGTCCGCAGCGGGAGCGGTGAGGATACCCTCATCCAGCGCCCACAGAACGGCATTGTAGTAGAGGGGGGGATCTTTGGGATCGATTTCTTCGGGATCGGAGTAGGGGTACTTGGTATCAGCCTTGGCGGCGGGCATACCCTCTGCAACCCACTTCAGCCAGAGGACGTTGCCGCGGGAGTTGGGAACGGTGATGGACTCGCTGGCCTCGCCCAGGAGGTCAGCGGTCTTGGGCATCAGAACGGTGTCGGCAGGGAACTTGATGATCTCAACGTGGCTCTTGTCATTGGCGCACTCGCGCTGCTGACCGTTGGTGACGGGTCTCCAGTTCTTCCAGTTGTGGCCGGTGGCAGGATCTTCCTTACCGACGGAGACCACAGTGCCGCAGACCTTGCAGACGGTGTCGCCGGTGTAGCCCTTCTCGGTGCAGGTGGGCGCCACTTTGTTCTGCAGCTCGGTGGTGTGCGTCTCGCAGATCACGTGCTTGGTGGCCTTGGTCAGAGGATCATTGCCGGCGCCCATGTTGGCGGTCACGATCTTCCACTTGGCGTCGGTGCCGCCGAAGTAGACGTCCTTCAGAGCGGAGCAGCCCTTGAAGGCATTGGGGTTGATGGTGGTGATGGTCTGGCCCAGAGTCAGGGTCTCCAGCTTGCTGCAGCCCTCAAAGGCGCTCTGGCCGATGGAGACCACGCCGTCGGGAATGGTCACGCTCTTCAGACTGGTGCAGCCGGCAAAGGCGCTCTGGCCGATGGCGGTGACAGACTTGGCGATGGAGACGTTCTCCAGAGCAGTGAAGCCATTGAACGCATTGTCGCCGATGCTCTTCACGCCGTCTTCCACGATCACAGTCTTGACGGTGGATTTGAGCTTGGCCCACTCAGCCGGTTTGGCGGTGGTGTAGGCCGGCATATTGCCGTTGCAGCTGACCATCAGCACGGTGTCGTTGGAGCTGGTCGACCAGACGACCTCGTTCTCCGCGGCAAGCGCGCCGAAGGGCAGCAGCGTGAGCATCATGCATGCAACCAGCAGGATGCTCCACAATCTTTTCTTCATCTTGTTGCCTCCTAAAGTACATATTTGCCGAAAGGAAATCCCTTCCGGCTGTTGACATAACGATTTTACCATCAACTACTCATAAAATCAAGTGTTAACATAATTTTTGTTAGATTTTTTTACATTTTGGGGCAAAAATCTTGCATTTTCGATACACTTGGGTTATGAATAGGAGGGAAGTGTCCCAAAAAACGCAACCAGTCAGAGGAGGCGCGCCTGCATGAAAAAAGTAGTGATTTTAATTGGGAATTACGGCTCGGGAAAAACGGAGATCGCGTTGAACATCGCGGTGAGATCCGCCGCCGAGGGAAAGCGCACCCAGGTGATCGATCTGGACCGCATCAACGACTATTTCCGCATGTCCGACCATGTGAAGCTGCTGGACGCGAAAATGATCGACCTGGTGTCGCCCACCTTCGTGGGAGCCGGCGTGACCCAGACGAATATGCCCGCTGCCGTGGGGTCTGCCTTTGCGAAGGACTGGGATCTGGTGATCTTCGATGTGGGCGGCGATCCGGCGGGGGCGCTGTCTCTGGCAAGGTACCACATGGATTTCGCGCAGCTCCAGCCGGAGCAGCTGGAGGTCTGGGACATCATCAACACCCGCAGACCCATGTCCGAGACGGCGGAAAAGATCCTCCAGCTCAAGGAGGACATGGAGGGCTTCGCCCGGCAGACCGTCACCGGTTTCGTCCACAACTCCAATTTGCAGGCCTGGGCCAGCGCCGAGGATCTCCGGGCGGGCTACCCGGTGGTGAAGGAGGCCAGCGAATCAAGCGGCATCCCGGTGATCTATACCACCGGCAGGCAGGAGTTCCTGGAGGAATTCCTGAAAGACGAGGGCCTCGATCCCAAATTCATCGGCACCCCGCTGCCGCTGGAGACCTATATGCACCGAAGCTGGGACTCCTTCGCAAGAGGCGGCATTTAAAATGAAAAACCCCTCTGTCTCACGGCAGAAGGGGTTTCAATTCAGATGGATCAAAAAACGTAATGGCAGTCCATGCAGACGTGCTTGCCGGTGGCGGGGCAGAACCAGATGGTCTCGGTCAGGGCGCAGAGAGGACATGGCATACCGTCACGCACCAGCTCGATGGAGTCGGCGCCGCCGGTGAGCTCCTGGATGGCTTCCTCGCTGAGACCCAGCGCACGGATCTCCTCAACGGTCTTTTTCATGGAAAGTGGCCTCCTTTCTCGCTTTTTTGTTTGCAGAGGTATTATAGCACACTTTTGCGCCGATGAAAAGATGTTTTCTGCTTTCGATTGACAGCGGGCCTTTCCATCGGTTAGAATTTAGAAAAAACACAGGAAGGGGAAGGGCATGATCTACATCATCCGGCACGGCCAGACCGAAAAGAACAAAGCCATGGTGCTCCAGGGCCGCAGCGACCAGCCGCTGAACGAGGCGGGCATCCGGCAGGCGGAGCAGGCGGGGGCGTATTTTCAGTCGAAGGACATCCGCTTCGACCGGGTCTGGTCCAGCCCGCTGATCCGGGCGGTGCAGACGGCGAAGCTTGCAGTGCCGGGCGCGGAGGTCGTCACCGACGAGCGGCTGCTGGAGATGGACTACGGCCCCTATGAGGGCGCCAGCCTGGAGGATCCCGCCCCGGAGCTGCTGCACTTTTTCATGGACTTCGTGCACCATCCGGCGCCGGAGGGCATGGAATCCCTCTCTTCCGTGGTTGAGCGGCTGGGGGACTTTTTGGAGGAAATCCATGGAGAAGGCAACATCCTGATCTCCACCCACGCCATCGCCATGAAGGGGGCGCTGGAATATCTGACCCCCGATTCCAACGGCAGCTATTGGTCGAAGCACATCGGCAACTGCGCCGTCTACGTGGCCGAGCAGACCGAGGACGGGTACACGGTACCCATAGAATTGAATATCTGATCAAAAACGCCGACGGACAAGCCGCCGGCGTTCTGTTTTAAATGGTTCTCCACAAAAGCTGGTTGTCTTCAAACACCGCTTCGACCCGGCCGGTTTCCTTCAGCCAGGTGAGATAGGAGCGCACCGTGCTGCCCACCAGGACGTACTGCTCGAAATTCATGCCGAGCTGGTACTCCGTGAACAGCCTTTTCAGCAGCGTCTCGAACATCATCGGCTCTCTGCAGATGGCGCAGATCCGTTCCGCGATCTCCAAAACTACATCGATGTTGTACTGGGCCAGCGGCGCGATGTCGTCGGTGGCCGCCGCGTGGGCCGGGACGAAGATCTTCGCCTCCATGGCCTTCACCTGCTCCAGGGTCTCCAGATAGGCGCCCACGTCGTAAATGAAGTCGATCCGGTATTTCTCCAGGGTCTCCCGGCTGGAGAGGCAGTCCGCCAGATAGACCACGTCATCCGGCGCGCGGAAGCCCACCATGTCGAAGAAGTGGCCCGGCACCGGGAGCAGCTCGAACCCCTCCGGCAGGGTCTCCGGGGTCAGCTCCTCTGCCGAGCTGGGCTGTGCCATGAGGAACTTGTGCCTGAGCTCCTTCGGCGGGAAGCCGCCATAGAGGAAGGACGGCTCCAGCAGCGGGTGGCGGGTGAAATCCTGCTCAATCCCCGGGGCGAAGATCCGGCACCCGGTCTGCTTTTGCAGATAGGCGTTGCCGCCGATGTGGTCGGCGTTGGAGTGGGTGTTGTAGATGGCCCGCAGCGTCCAGCCGTTTTTGTCCAGATGCTGCCGCACCTTGCGCCCGGCCTCCTTGTCGTTGCCGCTGTCGATGAGACAGACCTCGGTGTCGCTGAGCTTCACCAGCCCGATCTTGGCCGGGCTCTGGATGTAGAAGCACCGCTGGGTCAGTTGGATCAGTTCATACATGCATCTCGCCTCCGTTTTTCAGAATGGCCTGCACCCAGCATAGCAGAATTTTCCGCAGGACGCAAGGCCGGACGGTTTCCGAAGCTGGAAATCTGTGGTATGTTGGAGAAAACGACAGGGGGGGAGCAGGGTGGCAAAGCTGCTGCTGTATCACACCGGCTTTCATGAGCGCCGGAGCCCGGACATCCGCGCCGGGCGGAAAAACGCGGACTTCGGTCAGGGGTACTACCTGACGCCGGATCGGGACTTCGCCCGGCGGCGGCGCAGCTTCGGTTTCTGGAGGCAAGCAAGCTGACTTCCGAAGAGATCGCCCGCTTCCGCCAGACCGTCCGGAAAGAGGAGGAGGCCTATCAGCTGGCTGTGGCCGAGGCCCTCTCCGAGGATTGATCCCAAACAACCTGCCATGACGCACCGCACCGGCGGTGCGTTTTTCTTTTGTCCAAATGGAGTATTTTTTAGGCTGATTTCAGCTGCATGGGGTATCTTCGAATTGAGAATGACGCCGCTGCCCGACATATTTGAGCCGATGTGTCAATCATTCACAGAAAGTTTACACAAAAACGGCAAAGCGGCCCGGAATCGGACGAGCCGCGTCGGCCGATTCGTGAAATGTGCACATTGAGCCGGGTGGACGGGTCTGGTATAATAGACAGCGTTTTCAGAAAGGAGTATCTATGCAAATAGTACAAAAATCGAAACGAGTTTTAAGCATTTTGCTGATTACAATTCTATGTTTTGGCCTGCTTGCGGCAGTTGCCGCTCCGGCACAGGCGGTGGAAGATCTGCCGGAGACCTTCTACATGCAGCAGTCCCGCGGCGGGATCTGCACCATGGTCTCCTCGGCCATGCTGCTGCGCTCGGAACTGTACCTGAACGGGGACAGCCGCTGGGAGGACATCTCTGAGAGCGTTGCCGCCTCCGCCTGCTGGATCTGGGGCATCGGCCTGGCCTATGACTGGAGCTACCAGGCAGATGACATCTCCATCACCGTGGGCCACACGGATCTCTACGGCGTCTCTGTCGATGAGCTGAAGGCCCTGCTGGACGCGCACCCCGAGGGCATCGTGTTCTACTGCGGCGGCGTGCCCCACGCGGTGCTGCTGACGGACTATGAGGGCGACACCTTCTACTGCGCCGATCCCGCGCCCTACTGCAGCGGCCACCGGGTGGCGCTGGCCGATTCCTGGCTGGGCTATCGGCTGGGGAGCCAGGAGAACATCCTCCGCTGCGCCACGGCCTACTGGTCTATCACGGCCAGCAGCTTCGACGCTTCCGCTGAGGAAGCCGCTTCCGCCCCCGTGACTGTGACGGCCCAGAAGGCAGAGATCCAAGAGAACCTGGGCACCACGACCACCAAGGTGAACACGCCCAAGGCCATGGCTGCCTGAAACAGTAAAAGACCCATCGCTTCGGCGGTGGGTTTTTGCAATGCAGCGAGGATCCGGGTTGACAATCCCGAAGAATCTGCTATAATCCCAATCATTGACAATTTCAATCGACGGAGGAATCCCAATGATCCAGCAGCTCTCGATTTATACCGAAAACAAGCGCGGCGCCATGAACCGGATCACGGACACCCTGGCGAAGGGCGGCATCAACATCAACGGCTTCATCACCAACGACAGCGCCGAGTTCGGCACCGTGCGGATGATCGTCTCCGACGCACAGGAGGCCCAGCGGCTGCTGCAGGAGGCGGGCTATCTGACCAAGCTGGCCCCGGTGGTGGCGGTGGAGGTCTCCGACGAGGTGGGCAGCCTGAACCAGCTGCTCTCGGCGGTCACCAGAGCCAACATCAGCATCAATTATATGTATGCCACCTTCGATCGGGACGGCGCGGCCCCCATCATCGTGATCCAGGCAGACGACATGCCGGAGCTGGAGAGCTATCTCCTTTACAGCGGCATCCGCGTCCGCTGAATGGATCCAATAAAAATTCCCCCGAAATCCTCGGATTTCGGGGGATGTTTGTTTTTTGCTTACTTCTTTCCGAAGAGGGAAGAGAAGCCGCTGACGATCTTGGCGTTGGTGTTGCTGATCGCCTGATTAACGGAAGTCGCAGCGTAACCGACCGTGTAGGTGGGCACGTTGACGGTGCCGGTGGGCGTCACGAACTTGCCGGAATCCAGCACCTCGCCGCAGTCGGCGCAGACGGTCTTGCCGATGTACTGGAAGCCGATGATCAGCTTCTTGCTCTCGTAGGTCGTCTTGGTGTTGGTGTGGCGGCAGTGGTTGATCTCCACCATCTTGGCCAGCACGCGGTCAGCCATGTAGCGGTGGCCGGCGGCGTCGGGGTGCAGACCCTTCAGGACGCTCATTTCCTTGTTCTGCAGGGCCTGGAGCACGGTGGTGCCCTCGGTGTAGATGGTGGTGGCGTCGGGCACGTCCACATAGTAGACGTTGTCGTACTTGTTGGCCAGCTCGGCGTAGTAGTCGTTCAGGCTGACCAGCGCGGCGCCGATCAGGTCAAGGATCGGGGAGAAGCCGCTGCCCGGCAGCACCCGCAGGGCCTTGGTGGCGTTGTACATGCCGACCACCAGCACGTCCGCGTCGGGGGAGAGGGCGATGACGTCCTTGATGACCTCATCGGAATTCTTCCGCAGCTCCTGCACGCCCTGGTTGAAGGCGCGGGTCACGTTGGTGAGCATCGTGGGGCTCTTGACCACGTTCTTCATGGCGTTGGCCAGATAATCCGCCACGTCGCTGGCGTCAGAGATGGAGAGGAGCTTCTCCACATCGATCACGCCGCTGGCCTCCAGCGCATTGACCAGCAGGGAGCTCAGGTCGTTGATGCCGGCCTCGATGGTGACCAGATCGGACTTGCGGATCTCCTCGCAGATGCTGGGCCACTCGGCGCGCAGAGCGTTGGTGCGGACAGCGTTCCGGTTGCCGAACCAGTCGTCGGGATAGGTGTAGGGATCTTCCACGCCGAGACCCCGCTCCAGGATCATGCGGAAGTCGCTCATGCGGCCGCCGGAGCTGGAGGCGGAATAGACCTCAGCGTCGGGGTTTACAGCTTCCAGCACCTTGCCCACCAGATCGGTGAAGGAGCCATCGATGCGGGCGCAGACCAGATTCGGATCGGCGTGACCGTCTGCGGGATCGAGACCGTAGCCCCAGGAGATGCTGTCGCCGATATAGGTGTAGCACTGGTAGGGGAGTTTGGCGTATTCCGGCTTCACGGTGAGGGCCTGGGTGGTCTCCACGTCGATGGTCACAGGCTCCAGGGTGGAGGCGGCCATGGCCTTGGTCCAGCCGCCGTGGGTGGTGTAGATGTCCACGCCCTCGTTGGTCACATAGCAGCGATACCGGTTGCCGTTGCAGGCGGCGGCGTTGGTCAGAGTGAGGGAGGCCTCGTTGGCGCCTTCCACGTCGAACCAGGTCTTGCCGCCGTCAGTGGAGCACTGCCACTGATAGGCGTTGGCGTTGTTGCCTGCGGAGAGGGTCGTGGTGAGCACCACGTCGTCGCCCTGCTTATCCATGACGATGGAGCCCAGGGGAGCGCGGGCGTAGAGGTGGTCAGAGAGCCACAGCACGCGCTTGGAGCAGAACTCCTTGAGGTTGTTGACGTAGTTTTCCCAGGTCAGGGTGACCTCGTAATTGAGCGCGTACTGACCGGTGCCCAGCGCGCGCATGGTGTTGGGGGCGACCAGGTAGTCTGCGCACAGCGACTGGGTGCCCCAGAGCTCGTTGTTCATCAGGGCGGAGGCGCGCAGGATCTCCCGCTGGCGATCGACGTTGGCAGGAATGTCTTCAAACACAGCTACGTTGGCGTTGTAGACCTTCGCGACCGCCTGCATGAAGCTGGCGTGTTTGCCCAGCTCCTGCAGGAGGCTCACGGGCTTGTCCACGGAGATGAGGCCGATGCTGTCGTTGTACCAGCCCTCGGCGTTGAGCTGCACGGGCTCTGCGATGCCGACGAGGAACTTATGGAGCGTGCGGCCGAAGGCCACGTCATAGTCCCAGGCGGGGCCGGCGACGAGCTTGGAGTTCGGGTCCTTCACATTGTCGCGGTGCATCAGAAGGCTGCCCGCGAAGCAGTCATAGGTCTTGGAGACCTCATACATCAGGAACATCTTCGCCCAGGAATCGAGGTCGAAGTAGTTCTGATAGTTCTCGGAGTCAAAGTCCTCCAGCGCGTTCCACGCCTCGGTGAAATACTCCTCGACCTTCGCGGCGTCCCAACCGGCCTTCTTCGCGTCCTTGCCGATCTTCTTGATGGTCATGAGGTTAAAGTAGCCGTCGTCATTGAGCGTGTCGCCGATGGCATACATGCCGGGGATCTTGAACTGCGGGTCCTCGGAATCAACATAGTTGTCGTTCTCGAGGTGGAAGCCGCCCTTCGGCGCTTTGTAGTCGCTCTTCGGCGTCATGAGATAGTTGCCGAGATATTCGCCGTTCATCCAGATATCGACATAGCGGCTGGGAAGACCGATGCCGAGACCGTCGGCCAGATCCATGGCGACCTTGTTGCGGATG
>CADCQK010000055.1 GCA_902803575.1 Oscillospiraceae bacterium | reverse complement strand
GTGTCCATGCTCTTCAGTGCGGGCATGTCCTCACCCTCAAAGCGCAGCTCGCCGTACGGGTTATCCTCGATGACGGGGATCTCATACTTGTTGACGATCTCCATGAACTTCTGGCGGCGCTCCAGCGGCCAGGTGCGGCCGGAGGGATTCTGGAAGTCGGGGATGACGTAGATCATCTTCACGCGCTCGGTGGTGGCGAGGACTTTCTCCAGCTCCTCCATGATCATGCCGTCGTCGTCGGTGGGGATGGCGATGAAGTTGGGCTCGCAGGCCTTGAAGGCGTTCAGAGCGCCGAGATAGCTGGGGCTCTCGATGATGATGACGTCGCCGGGATCCACGAACACGCGGGCGGAGTAGTCCAGACCCTGCTGGCTGCCGGAAGTGATGAGGATGTTGTCGGCGCTGGTCTTGATGCCGTTCTTGGCTTCCATACGGGCAGCGATCTGCTCACGGAAGTGCTTGAAGCCGTCGGTGCTGGAGTACTGCAGCGCGACCTTGCCCTGCTCGTCCAGAACGGCGTCGGTGGCGGCCTTGATCTTGTCGATGGGGAAGAGCTCCGGGGCGGGCATGCCGCCGGCGAAGGACAGAACTTCCGGACGGTTCGCCAGCGCCAGCAGCGCACGGATAGCAGAACCCTTCAGATTGTTCATTCTGCTTGCAAACTGAATCATTGTAATTACCTCCTAATTGCTTCCCTGATTTGTTGTCAGGTCCTCTGCTCTTATTAAAGCACAAACCGGCCGGAAAGTAAACCATTTCTACAAGAAAGCGGATGAAAAAAGTTTCAAATCGTGCAATTTGACGAAATATTAACGACCATTCGGAATTTTTGATTCGGTTCTGCAACATTTCACTTGCTTTCAGCGTTTAATAAACAGAAAGCTTTCGGGAGACAACCCACCATGGATCTGGAATTTCAGACAATCGTAGAGCGGTATTCCGCCTCGCTCTACCGGCTGGCCTACAGCTTTTTGGGCAGCCGGCAGGACGCGGAGGACGTGCTGCAGGAGGTCTTTTTTAAATTTTTGCGGAAAAGACCGGATTTTGCGGAGGAGTATCAGCTGCGCGCGTGGCTCAGAACCGTCACGGCGAACCAGTGCAGAGACCTCCTCCGCAGCCCCTGGCGAAGACGGACGCTTCCCCTGGAGGAGGCCGCCTCCCAACCGGAGCCCACTCCCGATCCGGAGCTGGAGGCAGCCTTAAACCAACTGAAGCCCAAGGACCGCGCCGTGGTGTATCTGTTCTACTATGAGCAGTGCTCCAGCGCGGAGATCGCCGAGACCCTGCACATGACGGACGCCGCCGTCCGCTCCCGCCTGACCCGGGCGAGACAGACGCTGAAAACCCTGCTTGGAGGTGATGAGGATGGCGAATGAACGGCTGAATGCCTATTACGAGGCCCAGCGCCCCTCGGAAGCCTGCATGGTGCGGCTTTGCAATCTGGAGCAGCGCCCTAGACCGAAGCCACTGATCCTGCGCCTTGCGCTGCCGATGGCGGCTGCGTGCCTGCTGATCCTTGTCCTTGTGACCCAGATCCGTCCCACCCCCGAGGGCGTCACCGCGCCGCTTGCGACCTCCACCCCAACGGCGCGGGAGACGCTGAAGCCGGAACCCACTCCATCGGCGGCGGTCACTCCCACCCAGTCACCGCAGGTGGTCGATGGCTCTGCACCGCAAATTCCTGTGGAGACCACAGCGCCGTATACAGAAGGCCCCGCGATCCCGCCGGAGAATGAAGGCAGCGGCAGCGGTAGGCCAAAGCCGTCGCCCGAGTATATGGGCAGCGACAAGCCGAAGCCGGAACCGTCCCCCTCGGAGTGGTGGTGGCTCGGCGGTGCGGGCAGCTCGGAGCCGCCTTCGTCTGATCCCGGCGCCGAGGATCTGCCGACCCCGCAGATGCCGGAGGAAGTGACCGACATCACCTGCGTCTATGAAAACGGCTTTCTGATCTTCACCGATTTGAATACCGGTGAAACCGTAACCATCGATCTGACGGATGAGCCTTTAGAGCCCGGAGACAGCGGCGCTGCCGGCATCCATATCTTCGGGCGGGATTTGGTTGTGGCGCTGTCCGTGGGTGAAACGACCGAAGACGTCACAATTTGTCTTTTTGATTTATCGGAACTGGAGGCCATACCATGAAATTAAAACGCATTTTGTCTCTTTGCCTGGCGCTGCTTCTGGCTTTCTCTCTGTCCGTCAGCTGCTTCGCCTTCGAATTCCCGCTGCCCTTCGTGGACGTGAAGAAGGACCAGTGGTATTATCCTTATGTGAAAGAGGCTTACAATCAGAAGATCACCGCCGGCACGACCCTGTTCACCTTTGAGCCCAACGGCACGGTCACCAGAGAGATGTTCGTCACCATGCTGATCCGCTCCGCCGGGATCGACATGCAGTATTATAATGATCTTGACGATGAAAGCATGCAGTTTTTTCAAATGCTGCTTGCAGACGGGGATCAAACAGCCGATCCTGCCTTTGAGCTCAGGGGAGGGCGGTGGTATTCTCCCTATGTCGCCTATGCAATCGCGCTGGGTATGACAAACGGCGTCGGCAACGGTCGCTTCGGCCTCGGTCAGCCCATCACCAGAGAGCAGATGGCCACCATGGCGGCGCGGTTCATTGACCTTCGGCCTCACGTGCAGCTGAAGCAGGTAAAAAACCCGGCTGCGGCATTTTCCGATGCAGCGCAAATCTCTGCCTGGGCAAGAGAAGGCGTGGAGGCCATGCGCCTGTCCGGTGTGATGCAGGGAGACGAATCTCACCGTCTGAATCCACAATCCACCGCCACCAGAGCTGAAGCCGTGGCCGTGATCCTGCGGCTCCGGGACGCCTCGGAGCGTGCCAGCTTTATCCCTGCGGGAACGAAATCCTTCCTGCTGCGGGACGCGACCAATCTGGTAAACGGCATGCCCGCAGAGTATCCCATCACAGAACCCGCGGACGTGGCGAAGCTGATCGCCATGCTGGACGATATGCCGATCAAAAAAGAAATTGCTGTCCCGCCACACGGCGGCTGGGCCTATCTGCTTTACTTCAACGACGCGGACGGGGAGTTCCTGACCGGCTATCAGTTCAGCGAGGACTGGATCATGGTCAATGGAAGCATGCTCTGCACAACGGATGACTATTTCAAGCCATTGATTCAAATGATGCAAACCAAATAATAACACCGCCGCTCCAATCAGAGCGGCGGTTTCAACATGTTTGGTTAATTTAAGAATGAGTAATCCACCGTGAGATCGGCGCCCTCGAAGGTGCCGTTCAGTTTGCTCATGGCTCTGGCGTAGTCCTCAGACTCCGCATTGTAGGGGACGGGGCAGTAGTCGTTGATGTTCTCGGTGCTGCTGAGACAGCAGGGGATTAGGTTATATCCCGCGAGGGCGTAGCTGCCGTCCTTCTGCTCCTGGATGGTAACCTGTGCGATGACGGTGTCCCGGTCTCTCGGCTGGGTGTTGCCGCCGAAGCTGTAGTTGCCGAGACTGTAAAAGATATACTTGCCGTTGTATTCCTCCACCCGCTGAAGTACGTGGGGGTGAGTGCCGCAGACGATGTCTGCCCCGGCGTCGATGGCGACGTGGGCGAACTGCTCCTGCATGGCGGTGACCTGATAGCTGCCCTCCATGCCCCAGTGGGGCGCGAAGATGATCACATCCGCGCTGAGATCCTTGAGCTGGGCGATGCCGCTTTGGATGTTGGCCTCACTGAGTCCCAGCCAGCCGGGGCAGTAGACGCCGACCTTGAGGCCGTTTTTCGTCTCATAGAGTCTGGCCTCGCCGGGTCCGTCATACCAGACGCCCGCGGCCTCCAGCGCCGCCTGGGTGTCGAGAATGCCCTGTTGACCGAAGTCGGTGGTGTGGTTGTTGCCCATGGTGACGCACTCCACACTGCCGGAGGAGAGGATCTGCGCGTTGGCGGCGGGTCCCCGGAACTGGAACAGCACCCCGGAGCTCAAAGCCGTGTCAGAGAAGGTGCACTCCAGATTGGCGAGGGTGAATTCGTCGTTGCTGAGGTAATTCACCGTGCCGGAGAAGGGCCAGCTGAGGTCGTGCTCCTGAAGGACGGATTCGAAGTGGTCGTCATACTGGCCGGAGGTGAGGGTGCAGTCACCGATCATGGAGATGGTGAAGATTCCAGGCGTCGGCTCCGGGGTGGGTTCCGGCGTCGGCGTGGAATCCGCTTTCTCAACGACCTCCTCCGCGCTGCCGGAGCCGGACAGGATGTGGATATCCGGCAGCATCTGGTGCCTCCAGAGGTACCAGATCCCGACGCCCAGGATCACCGCGGTCAGGAGCCCTGCCACCAAAATGTAAAAATGTTTGAGTTTCAAACCGGTTCTCCTTTGCTGAGATTTCAAATATTATACCAAAAAGCAACGATTTTGTAAAGTTTCGCCCTTGCAGGATGGGCCCGGCTGGGGTAGAATAGGGAAAAATCAAATTTCAGGAGCAGATTCATGAGCCAAATCATCGTAACCGACAAAGCCGCCAGAGCCATCCGCGGCGGACATCCCTGGGTCTACGAGGGGGAGGTAGTTTCCTTCGAGCCCACCGAGGACGGCGCCATCGCCGACGTCTGCACCCAGAGCGGCAAGTGGCTGGGGAGCGGCTTTTATAACAGCAAGTCCAAGATCCGCGTCCGCCTCCTGACCCGGAACCACAACGACAGCATTGACGCCGCCTTCTGGCAGCGGCGGATCCGCTATGCCGTGGA
Source organism: Oscillospiraceae bacterium (assembly GCA_902803575.1). Lineage (GTDB taxonomy): Bacteria > Bacillota > Clostridia > Oscillospirales > Oscillospiraceae > CAG-103. The sequence continues at coordinate 1,015 of CADCQK010000055.1, read as the reverse complement.
CTACCGAAAGACCGTCATGGGAGATGCCTTCGACAACTGCCGCCTGATCTTCGGGGAGGCCGACGGCTTCCCGGGGCTGACGGTGGACCGCTTCGGCCCGGTGCTGGTGGCCCAGGTGCTGAGTCTCGGCATGGAGCTGCGAAAAGCGGAGCTCTTCTCCGATCTGGTTTCTTACCTGAGAGAACTGGGGGAGACCATCGACGCAGTCTATGAGCGCAACGACGTGAAGCTCCGCGAACGCGAGGGGATGCAGCAGGGGAAAGGCTTTTTCGAGCTGCCCGGCCTCAGAACCGATCTCGACGGTCATGTGGAGATCGTGGAAAACGGCGTCCACTACGATGTGGATTATATCAACGGTCAAAAGACCGGCTTCTTCCTGGATCAGAAGTTCAACCGTGCCGCCGTGGCGAGACTGGCGAAAGGGAAGCGGGTTCTGGACTGCTTCACCCACACCGGCGCCTTCGGTCTCAACTGTGCCCTGGCGGGAGCGGCTGAGGTGATCAGCGTGGACGTCTCCGCCGACGCCCTGGAACAGGCTGCGAAAAACGCGGCGCTCACCGGCGTTTCGGACAGGGTGGAGTATGTGAAGAGCGACGTCTTTGACCTGCTTACGAAGCTGTCGGAAGAAAAGCGGGGCCGCTACGATCTGGTGATCCTGGATCCTCCGGCCTTCACCAAGAGCAGTGCCACCGTGGCCTCCGCCATCCGGGGGTATAAGGAGATCAACCTGAAGGCCATGCGGATCCTGCCCAGAGGCGGCTACCTCGCCACCTGCTCCTGCTCCCACTTCATGACGGACGAAAAGTTCCGCGCCATGCTCCATGACGCCGCCAAGGACGCCCAGGTGTCTTTAAGGCAGATCGAAGCCCGGCAGCAGGGCCCCGATCACCCGATTCTGTGGAACGTCCCCGAGACAGATTATTTAAAATTCTACATTTTTCAAATTACTTAAAAATATCTCTTGACAAGTTCACTCCGGCCTGTTATACTACCATCGTTGAAAATGAAGTGGGCG
>CADCQK010000054.1 GCA_902803575.1 Oscillospiraceae bacterium | reverse complement strand
GAAGCGCGTGCGCAGCTGGCCCATGGCGCCGAGGGCGTATTCCTTCTCGATGGTGCAGCAGGGGATGCCGTTCTCGTTGGTCGCGATGTGGCTGGCGAGCACCTTCTCATAGCTCCAGAACTCGCAGAACTTCATGTTCTCGTAGACGATACCGTCAGCGTTGTAGTCCTTCACCAGGCGAAGCAGCTCGTTGTGACGCTGATCGATCTTCATGCCGTCCATGAAGCGGGCGCACTGGTTCCAGTGCAGATAGTGGCGGCAGATGGCGTCAAAGGCGCTCTCACCGTCGCGGATCTCAATCTCCTCGCGGCTGGGCAGGCTGCCGAAACAGTAGCGGTCGGCAACGACCATGGCGCCGCACATCTCCAGAAGCTTGGTGAACTCGGGATCGTCGATCTCGGAGCCGGCCAGCACCACGCGGGCGCGGAACGGGAACTCCGGCTCGGGCTCGCGGGTCTTGAGCTCTTCCAGGGTCTCCTTCAGATAGGGGAGAATCAGATCGTGGGGGCAGACCTCGCTGACCAGCTGGATCACGTGGAACTCATAGCCGGTGATGGGCGGGTTCGGCAGCTTGCGCATGTCGCCGATCTCGGTGATGACGCGGCAGAGCTCGTTGAACTTCTCGATGGCTCTGCGCATGGCGGCGTCGGAGGTGTCGGTGCCAAAGACGTTCTCCATGGCCTTGAGCATGTGCTTGCGGATCTGGGTCTTGTAGTACTCCAGGTTCGTGGCGTCGCCCTTCAGCGGAGGATCGATGATCGTCACGAAGAAGTCGTCATGCTTGACGGGCTTGAGCAGATACATCTGCTCTTCCATACGCTCCATGGCGGCACAGCTCTCAGAGCCGAAGATGCAGCTCAGGTGATTGTAGCCGCCCTCAATGGCGCGCTCCAGAATGGAGCGGACATACGGACATGTACGGCCGGTCATGTAGTAGGTGGCCACGTCCGGGGAGGTGCAGCGGGGCGCGCGCAGACGGGTGGAGAAGCATCCGTCCAGGTTCAGCAGCACTTCCGGGACATAATAGCAGTTATATCCCAGGGCGCGCTTGCCTTCGTCGATTGCCTGCTGAACGAGCTCGTTGTGCGCGTCCTGCAGGAGATCTTCGAAGAAGATCAGGTGTTTCAAGTCTTTCATGGTGTCCCTTCCTTCCGAAAATTCCTTGAAATTACGTTGCTTAAAAGAGCGGCCGATCCCGTCGGCCCTCTGCCGGGGTTCCACGTCGCGAGCCCTGCAGCTTCTTGACAAAAACTTGTCACACGATGCGCATAACCCGACAACATATCATTATAAAATTACCACAAGATTCACAGCATGTCAACAGAAAGTCCCCTCGAAATTGGAGAATTTGCCGCAAATCCGACAGTTGTGCAAAAACGAAAATCCCGGACGCAAGACGTCCGGGAAATATTTACAGAATCGAATATACATAGGCGATCAGCGGCATGGTGAGCAGGCACAAAATCGTGGTGAGGATGTTCACCGCGCTGGCGAAGTGGGCCTCCGGCTCGGTGCGGTACATCTGGGTGAACTGGGTCACCATCACGGCTGCCGGGGCAGCGGCGGTGAGGGCTGCCACGGTGATGATCTCTCTGGCCTGCGGCGCGATGCGGAACACGCCGCTCAGCCGCAGCACCACCACCGCCACCAGCGGGTAGAAGATCAGTCTGCCGATGGTGATGACCCAGGCGCGGCGGTTGGTGAAGACCTCCTTCAGGTTGGCGCTGCCGACGATCATGCCGATGGTGAACATGTAGGTGGGGCCCATCATATCGCCCAGGGCGGTGACGGTGGAGCCCAGGACGCCGGGCAGCTGCCAGTGGAGCAGGAACATGACCATGCCGAGGATGTTTGCCATCATGACCACGTTTTTCGTGATCATGCTGATGTGGAACCGGTTTTCGCCGCTGAGCACCGCCTGCCCGTGGGTGAACATCAGGATGTTCATCACGAAAAAGCATGGACTCAGATAGATCACCCAGTCGCCGCCCAGGGCGCTGGCGATCAGCGGGAGCATGAAGTTGCCGGCGTTGGGGTAGGCCATGGAGGTGTACTCTATGACGTTGAGCTTCATGGGCTTTTTGATCAGGATGGTCAGAATGGTGAAGGTCGCCACCACGATCAGGCTGGCCAGCAGGGAGATGCCCATGCCCGCCAGCTTGTCCATGCTGAATTCATACTGGTAGGCGTCCAGCATGGCACAGGGGGTGAGATAATAAAGCGCGAATTTGTTCAGGGGCCCGGCGTCATCGAATTTCAGGATCTTCAGCCGCACCGCCAGAAAGCCCAGCGCGATGATGATCGCCAGCCCGCCGATCTTCTGGGCCAGCACCAGCGTCAATTCCATGGAGAACATCCTCTCATACATAATGATGCAATCACGGGTGCAATCATACCTTTGGAATCCAGAAATTGCAAGCATTATCTGAAAATAGACAAGCTTGACGAAATGTAGTAAACTGAGGGCAGGGAGGGATGGATATGCCCAATTTCAGACTGGAACTCTGCTACGACGGCACCCGGTTCGACGGGTGGCAGCGGCAGGGGAACACCCCCAACACCATCCAGGGGCTGCTGGAGCGGACGCTTTCGGAGATCCTGGAGCAGGAGATCGAGGTGGCGGGCTCCGGCAGAACGGACGCCGGCGTCCATGCCAGACGGCAGGTGGCCTCCTTCCGTGCAAAGACAAAGCTGCCGCCGGAAACGATCCTCGCAAATCTCCGAAAAAAGCTGCCTTCCGACGTGGGCGCGCTTTCCCTCATCGAGGCGCAGCCGCGATTCCACGCCAGACTGAACTGCACATCCAAAACCTACGTCTACCGGATCTGGAACAGCGAGGCACCCAACGTGTTTGAGCGAAAGTATCTGCTCCCGGTGCCGGAACCGCTGGATCTGGAGGCAATGCAAAGGGCTGCTGACCTCCTCTGCGGCACCCATGACTTCACCAGCTTCCACGCCAATAAGCGTTTCAAGCGCTCCGCCGTGCGGACCATCACGAAAATCGAGATCGAAAACCGGGGAGAGGAAGTGGATCTCCGTTTCACCGGCGACGGCTTTCTCTACCACATGGTGCGGATCCTCACCGGCACCCTGCTGGAGGTGGGGCTGGGACAGCGGGCAGCTAACTCCATGCCGGAGATCCTCTCTGCCATGGACCGCGCCAGAGCCGGAAAAACCGCTCCCGCCAGGGGTCTGATCCTCTGGGACGTGGGCTATGATCATGGAAAAAGCAAATCCACACCAGACAAATGTGATTTGCTCACTGACGGAAACCCAAAACCGTGCTAAATTGGTCTCAGTCAAACATGATTAAGGAGGTCTGCATCATGGCAGAAGTCAAAAAATCCCTCAAGCTGCAGAAGCTTGTTGATAAGACCCTGAAGGAATTCACCGGTGAGCTCGGCTCCGCGGAGGGCAAGCCCGAGGGCGGCAGCGCGCTGGCCGCCACCGCATCCATGGCCGCGAGTCTGGCGCTGCTGGCCGCGTCCGCATGTCCGGAGGGCAGCGTCTCCGAGGACACGATCAAGGAGCTGCCGGAGCTGAGCAACTACATGCTCAAGCAGGTGGATGACTTTGTCCGCTCCCGCTCTCCGCTGCGCAAGCGCCTGGCGGATGCGAACTCCTCGGTGGAGGAGATCGAAAGCGCCGCGCGTGTGGCCTGCGGCATCCCCAACGAGGTGGTATATCTGATGTGCCACCTGCTGGAGATGCTGAATGAGATCGCCGGCGCCTGCCCGGAGGAGATGGTCTCCAACGTGCTCACCGCGGCACATCTGGCCCTCGGCGTCATTGCTGCCATGCGCGGCGAGATCAAGGCCCTCTCCAACCACATGATGGAGTTCACCTTCCGCTACACCGTCAACCGCGAAGCGGAGATCAACGTCCAGGAGCATCAGGAGCTGATCGACAATCTGATCGAAAAGCTGAACAATCGGCTGAACAAAGAATAATCACCTCTCTCAATCCCCTTTTCATAAAAACCGCTCGAATGGGCGGTTTTTTGTGGTTTGAACTTGTTTTTTTCGGAAATTGCGTGTAAGCTAAAGAAAGAAGTGAACCAAAGGGGTAGTTTTATGAATTTTCTGATCATGATCGCCCTGCTGCCCGCCATTGCCCTTCTGATTTATATCTATAAGAAGGACGGCATGGAGCACGAGCCGATCAATGTGGTGCTGAAGTATCTGGGCTACGGCGCCCTGTCGGTGATCCCCGCGATCCTTCTGGAGATGCTGATCTCCAGAGTGCTCTATTCCTCCAACCAGTATGTGGCTGCCTTTCTGGAGGCCTTCTGCGTGGCGGCCCTGGTGGAGGAGTGCTGCAAATATTTCTTCCTGCGCCGCTGCTGGAACGAGCCGGCCTTCGACTATCAGTTCGACGCCATCGTCTACGCGGTCACGGTGTCGCTGGGCTTCGCCGCCATCGAAAATATTGAATACGTCCTCCAGTACGGCCCCGGCACCGCCATGGTGCGTGCGGTGACCTCCATTCCGGGCCACGCCATCTTCGGGGTGTTCATGGGCTATTTCTTCGGCATGGCGAAATTCTCCGAGAGCGTGGGCAGCTCCGCCGGTGTGCGGTTCGGAAAGATCTACGCCGTGGTGGTGCCGATCCTGCTCCACGGCACCTATGATTTCTTCGCCATGTCCATGAATTTCGACAACCGCTTCACGCTGCCCTTCTTCGCGTTTCTGGCGCTGCTGTATCTGCTGGGCCTGAACCGGGTGAACCGCTCCGCGAAGAACGACCGCCGCATCGTCGGGAAGGATGACGACATCGATGACTTCCTCTCCCGCTTCGGGCATCTGTAAAGGGGGTACACCATGGACGAGAAGCAATTTTCCTATCCGCTGGAGCTGGGCATCGCCATGTTCAACGAGCACGGTGCCCTGAAACCCAGCGGCTATCAGGAGCTCTATATGCAGGGCGTGGAGCCGCACCTGAAGAACATCGAGATGGACGAGCCGCGGCTGATCCGGGACTACGGCGTGGCCTGGGTGCTGATCGCCATGACCGTGGCGCCTTTGCGGCAGATCCGGCCGGACGACGTGCTCACCATGAAGACCTGGAACTCCACCGAAAAGCGGCGTCTGCTGTTTCGAAGGGAGTTCGAGATCCTGGACGAGACCGGCGCCCGGGTGCTCACCGGCGAGAGCTTTTCCACACTGCTGATGCTCCAAACCCGCAGCGTCTGCACGGATCGGGAGCTGCTGGCGAAATTCTTCCTGCCGGCAGGGGAGCGGCTGCTGGAGGCCTCTGACCGGCTCCGTCTGAAAACCCCGGAGACCGAGCCTGTGGAGCGGCTGATTGCACGCCCCAGCTGGACTGACGGCGTGGGCCATGTGAACAACTTCCGCTACGGCGAGATGACCTACGACGCCCTCACCGACGAACAGCGGGGGAAGATGGATCAGCTGTCCAGACTGGAGCTGTATTTCAATTCCGAGACCCACGCCGGGGACGCCCTTGCGCTCCACCGGACGGAGGAGGAAAACGCCGTGACCGTGGCGATCTCCCAGGAGGAGGCACCGCGGCCCGCCTTCGCGGCAAGACTGTATTTTGGAGAGATAGAAGCATGAAAGTACATTTTATGGGCGCCTTCGACGGTAAGGGCGCAAGTCTGCCCAACGGCACCCCCGTGGAGGGGGCTGTGGCCATCAAAGAGCCGGGCGATCCGAGAAAGCTCGTCATGATCACCAACATCACCGCGCTGGTGCTGTTCTTGGTGCTGGTGGTGCTCCTGCTGCTGCGGGGCGGCGTCAAGGCTTTGAATTTCAGAGGCGTCCTGGTGGGCGCGCTGCTGCTGTTTCCGAGAGATCTGCTGCGTCTGCCCTGCTTTAAGGGCGACGCCTACTACTACACGAATTTCCACCAGAGCATGCCCTTTCTCATGGGGCCGGAAGAGATGGGCAAGACGCGCTATCTGCTGATGACCCTGCTGCCGAACCTGGTGCTGGGGCTCATCCCCTTCGTGCTGTTTCTGATCTGGCCGAATCTCAGCTTCCTCGGCTCCATGGGCGCCATGGTGCTCCCCATGGGCGCGGGAGATTATCTGATGGCGTGGCTGATCCTCCGGCAGATGCCGAAGGACGCCGTGACCTACCGCCACCGGTTCCACTCCTATTGGTACATCCCTGAATAAAAATCACCTGCCTGATGCATCCGCACCGGGCAGGTTTTTTGATGGGAAGCAGGAAGCAGAATGATAAATTGGAGTTTATCGGGGCGTTGGATTTTTCGGAGAACTAAAAAAGAATGTCATTGCGAGCCAGTGACCGACGTCATCTGGCGTGGCAATCCGCATCCCCCGGCGGCGGAGTCGAAGCTCTCAGAACGTTGAGACAAAACGAATTCGCCCAACGTTTCGGAAAGAATCAGTCTGTACCGCAAGAGAACGGATTGCCACACCAGTGTGCGCAATGGTTCGCAATGACACCATTTTAGATTGGCACTCATCGTACATTCTGCCTCGCAACAACCCGATAAACTAGAATTTGAAACACAAAAACCCCGCAGGGCGAGTGCTCTGCGGGATGATTCATATTACAGGATACCGCGTTCTTTTCTGACCTGCCGGATGTCTCTTCCGACGAAGCCCAGGGTGATGTAGCAGCCCTCCAGTCTGGAGAGGATCTGCGGGGTGTAGCAGCGATGCAGGGCCGCATCATCCAGATTCGTGCTGATGATGGTGGTCTTCTCCCGGATCATGCGGGTGTTGATCAGGGAATAGAGGGCGCTGGTGGAGTAGGGGGAGATCATTTCCGTCCCCAGGTCGTCGAGGATCATCAGATCACAGTTGAGATACTGCTCCACCTTGGCGCCGGCCTGCTCGCCGGCCTCGGAGTTTCTCTGGAACTTCGCGGTCTCGAAAAAACCCAGCGCAGCCCCTGCGCTCTCATAGGCGACGGTGTAGCCCTGCTCTGCCACGGTGCGGGCGATGCAGGCGGAGAGGAAGGTCTTGCCGAGACCCGTGTCTCCCTGCAAAAGCAGGCTCGGCGCGCCGGGGGCGAACCCCTCGGCAAAGCTGCGGCAGATCTCCAGCACTCTCGCCATCTGCGGGCGGGCGGATTCGTCGTAACAGGAGAGGTCGAACTGCTCAAACTGCTCGCTCCCGGACTGCAGCAGGGTGCTGAGATCCCGGGTCAGCTCCTGATTGTAGAGCCTGGTGAGGCAATCGCACATGCGCCCGTCGGGGAGATAACCCTTGTCTTCGCAGACCGTGCAGCTGCAGATGGGCTCGGTGTAATCGGCGGGAAATCCGGCGTCGGTCAGGATCTTCGCCCGCTCTGCCTGGAGTGCCAGATTGCTCTGCTGCAGCGCCCGCAGCTCCTCGGTGGGATCCTGCCCGTAATGGAGGGTCAGACCGAAGACCTTCACCATCTGCCGCTGGAGCCGCTGGTCGATCTCCTGCACCTTGGGCAGCTGGAAATAGACCTCCGTCACCCGGTTCAGACGGGTGGCCTCATGCTCCTCCCGGAGCTGCTCCAGACGCTCCCGCGCCCGGGCAAGACAGGTTCCGTTCAGCGGCATGGTTTATTCCTCCTTCTTTCCCCGGCGGTTTTGGAGCAGCTGCTCCGCCAGCGCCAGGTCGTTTCTCGGCTGCGTATTGGCGGGCGGAGCCTGCGTCTTGCGCTTGCCGCCGCCGCGGGGGTCGTTTTCCAGGATCTCCGGCAACCGGTGCAGCCCGCGCTTGTCCCAGCTGAGGAGAATTTTGTTGAGATAGGCCCATTTCAGGGCGCCGGTGCCGGTGACGGTCCGGTCGTAGGCCTCGGCCACCGCCTCGGGGGTGAAGCCCAGGTCCGCCCAGTTTTGGAGATACTTCCGCTCCGAGGGGGAGGGGGCTCTGCCGTGGAGCTCCAGGGCCTCCATCAGCTGGGTCACCCGATTCTGCCGCTGCTGCTGCCGGAGGATGTATTCCTGCGCCAGCTCCGAGGTGAGCAGCTCGTTTCTCGCCCAGGCGTAGGCCTCGTTTTCCACCATCCGCATGGTGGGGGAGCGGCCGGGGCCCTTCTGGCTGCGGTAGCGGTCAAAGACGTAGGTGAGCAGCTCCATCAGCACCTCCGGCGGCAGACCCAGATAATCCTGCATGCCGAGAAGCGACCGGGTCTCCGGGGTGGAGAGCTTCCGGCCGTAGAGCATTTCCGCGTGCTGCAATACGCCCCGGAAGGTGGCGTCCTCCTGCGTGCGGCGCACCAGATCCTCGGCGGTGTACTGGGGCAGCTCCTCGGCAGGCGGCAGGGGCACTTCCTTCTTCGGCGGCTCTGCTCCCTTCAGAATGCCGAGACGCTCCAGGGTCTTCAAAGCGGCGGTGTATTGTTCCTCACTGAGCCCCAGCGCCGCGGGGTTCAGCGGCTGCCCGCCGGAGCGCTGCAAAGCCAGATACACCAGCGCGGCGTTTCCGTCCCGCTCTGCCAGCAGCCGGTCGATGTCCTCCACCGGCAGCGACAGGGAAACCGGCCGGGAGAGGGTATAATCCGTTTGATTCATGGTCATGTCCTTATCTATCTTGCGTACAGGTGATTTTGTTCAGAATGTTTTTACATTATATCATTAATTTTGTCTTGTAGCAATACCGCATTCTGTGTTATACTGTATCTGTATCTTTATGCCTAAAGAGGATTATTATGCTGGAACTGCTTGCACCCGCCGGAAGTCCCGACGCCGTCATCGCGGCGGTACAAAACGGGGCGGACGCGGTTTACCTGGGCTTCGGCGCGCACAATGCCCGCCGGGGAGCCAACAATTTCACAGAGGAAGAATTCATCAAGGCGGTGCGCTACTGCCACATTCGCGGCTGCAAGGTCTATGTCACCATGAACACTCTGGTGGGTGACCGGGAGATCGACGCTGCTGTGGAGCTGGCGCAGAAGGCCTCGGAATACGGGGCGGATGCGCTGCTGGTGCAGGATCTGGGTCTGGTGCGTGTGCTGCGCTCTGCGGTGCCCGATCTGCCGCTGCACGCCAGCACCCAGATGAGCATCCATAACCTCGCCGGTGTGGAGGCTGCGGCGGAGCTGGGCTGCACCCGGGCGGTGCTCTCAAGAGAACTGAGCCTGGAGCAGATCCGGGAGATCTCCAGAAGAGCCAGCATCGAGACGGAGGTCTTCGTCCACGGCGCATTGTGCTTCTGCTATTCCGGTCAATGCTACATGAGCGCCCTGATCGGCCGCCGCAGCGGCAACCGCGGCATGTGCGCCCAGCCCTGCAGACTGCAGTACAGTCTCGGCGGAAGAATGGACGAGTACCCCCTGAGCCTGAAGGACAACTGCCTGGCCGAGCACCTCCGGGAGCTGGAGGATGCCGGCGTGGCCTGCGTGAAGATCGAGGGCCGGATGAAGCGGCCGGAGTACGTGGCCGTGGTCACGGACGTCTATTCGAAATGCATCAAGGACGAGCGGCGGCCCACCTCCGCGGAGATGGAGCGGCTGGAGCAGGCCTTCTCCCGTCAGGGCTTCACCCAGGGCTATTATCTGGGACAGAAGGGGCCGGACATGCTGGGCACCCGCACCGAGGATGACCGCGGCGCGGAAAAGCTCTTCACAGCTGCCAGAAAGGCCTACGGCGACGGCGAAATGCGCCGCGTCGGCGTGAAGTTCTATGTGGTGGTGCAGGCGGACAAGCCCTGCCGCGCCGCTGCCGAGGATGTGGACGGCGTCCGCGCCGTGGTCTCGGGCCCGGTGCCGGAGGTGGCGCTTCGGTCGTCGCTGAACGAGGCCTCTCTTGCAGAGCAGTTCGCCAAGACCGGCGGCACGCCCTATTACGCGCTGGACATTCAGGTGCACGTGGAGCCGGGGCTCTTCCTGCCCGCCAGCGCCATCAATGATCTGAGAAGACGGCTTATCACCGCGCTGAAGGATGCGAGAGCCGAAAATCCCCAGCGCCGCCGGGGCGACGTGCCCGCGCTGCCTGCGGGACATAACTATCAGACCGATCCGCTCAGGATCTATCAGGTGCTCACCTCCGCGCAGCTGACGCCGGAGCTGGCAGCCCTGAAGCCGGACTATCTTTACGTTCCGGCGGAGGTCATCGGCGACGCGCCGGAGCGGCTGGCGCCCTTCCAGGAGGCAGGCACGAAGATTGCCGCCGTCCTGCCGCGGGTCATCACCGACGACCAGAGCCTGGAGCTGGACGACCTGCTGAGAGTCGCTGCCGAAAACGGCGTGGAGGAAGCGGTGGTCGGAAACCTGGGCCACATCCCCGCCGCCCGAAAGGCCGGGATGAAGATCCGGGGCGACTTCGGCCTGAATGTCTTCAACTCCCACACCATCGAAATGCTCCGCCACACCGGGATGCTCTCGGTGACGGCGTCCTTTGAGCTCCGTCTGGCGCAGATCCGGGATCTGGCCAAGGCCATTGACACGGAAATGATCGTCTACGGCCGCCTGCCCTGCATGATCACCGAACAGTGCACCATCAAAAACAGCGCCGGACGCTGCAACTGCCACATCCCGAACCAGCTGATCGATCGCCGCGGCTCCGCCTTCCCGGTGGTGCGGGCCTTCGGCTGCCGGAACGTGATCTACAACGCCCACAAGCTCTATCTGGCCGACAAGCACGACGATTACGCCGCTGCAGGCCTCTGGGGCGTGCGGCTCATGTTCACCACCGAGACTCCCAGCGAGTGCGTCGCGGTGGCCAAGAGCTACATGGGCCAGTCCACCTACAAGCCCAACGGCCTGACCAGAGGCTTGTACTATCGAGGAGTCGAATAAACCGATGAAGTTCATTCTCGCTTCCGCGTCGCCGAGACGTCGGGAGCTGATGGAAATGCTGCGGGTGTCTCCGCTGGAGATCCGGCCCGCAAAAGGGGAGGAGCACCCGGATCCCGGTTTGAACGGGGAAGAGACTGCGGCGGAACTCTCCAGACAGAAATGCGCCGAAGTGGCAGCCTCCGCCGATCCGGAGGACGTGGTCATCGCGGCGGACACGGTGGTTTGGCTGAACGGCCGGATCTTCGGCAAGCCCCACGACCACGACGACGCGGTGCGGATGCTGATGGCCCTCTCCGGGAGGACCCACACGGTCTATACCGGCGTCACCATTTCCCGCGGCGGCCAGATGCGCACCGAGGTGGAGGCATCTGATGTTCACTTCCGGGAGCTCACCATGGAAGAGATCGAAGCCTACATCGCCACCGGCGAGCCCATGGACAAGGCCGGCGCCTACGGCGCCCAGGGCTATGCGTCCCTCTTTGTGGAGGGGATCGACGGCGACTTCTTTAATGTCATGGGACTGCCGCTGTGCAGATTGGGGCAAATGCTGAAAAAATTCGGTATTGCCTTGATTTAACGACACAAAGCTTGCTTTGTGTCGAAAGGAAGAACGGGGAAGCGGATATGCAGCCGCCGAGCGAAGCGAGACTGCGAAATGAAGCGCGCCCGTTCTGACGCGGGATTGCCGCTCTGCAGACTTGGCAAGATGCTGAAAACCTTCGGCATTTCTCTGATTTGATGCCGACAAATCTCATTTAGGAGATCAGGATTTTGAACTGGAAAACATTTCTCAAACAAACAGGCGTCCGCTTCCTGGCGGTGGTCGTGGCGGCAGTGCTGGTGGTACTGCTGATCAACGGCCTGCTCAGCGGCAGAGCGGGTTTCGTCTCCAATCTGGACGGCAAGCTGCGAGAGCCGTTCCAGCAGGCTGCGTCCACGGCGGCGGGCTGGCTGGAGGGACTCTACGGCTCGGTCTATAAATACGACCAGCTGCAGGCGGAGAACGATTCTCTGCGCAACCAGCTGGCCGAGGAAAAGCAGAAGGTGCGGGACGCCGAGGAGGCCGTGGAGGAAAACGAGCGGCTCCGAGAGCTTCTGAACTTCAGCCAGCGGCACACGGACTTCAAGCTGGAGTCCGCGAAGGTCGTGGGCTACACCGCCTCCAACTGGTCCTCCACCCTGACCATCAGCAAGGGCAGCGAATCTGAGCTGGAGGTGGGCGACAGCGTCATCACCGAGGGCGGCAACCTGGTGGGCCAGATCATCGAGGTCGGCTCCGGCTGGGCCACGGTGCGCACGGTCATCGACGTGGACATCAGCGTCGGCGGCTACGTCTCCAACTCCGGCGCCACCGGCATGGTGGTGGGAGACTATACCCTCATGCAGGACGGCTGCGCGAAATTGGGCTATCTGGCTGAGGGCGTGAGCCTCTTCGCCGGCGACACTGTGCTCACCAGCGGCAAGGGCGGCGCCTTCCCTGCGGGCCTGATCGTTGGCTCCGTGGCGGAGGTGCGCACCGACGCGGGCGGTCAGGAGACCTACGGCGTCGTGCAGCCCGCCTGCGACCTGAACACCCTGGTGCAGGTCTTTATCATCAAGGATTTTGACATTGTGGAGTAACGCAAATGTGGCGTGATCTGGTAAACAAGGATAAAATTTGGCGGGGACTGCTGCTGGCGCTCTATCTGATCCTGACGGTGCTGCTGCAGAACACGGCCTTTGCGCGGTTCCGGATCCTGGGCGTCCACGCCCTGATCCTGCCTGCGGTGGTGGTGGCGGTCGCCATGTTCCACGGGGCGCTGTGGGGCGGCGTGTTCGGCCTCTTCGCCGGTTTCCTGGGGGATATGGGCTTCCCGGAGACAACGGTGCTGTTTCTGACGCTGCTGCCGCTTCTGGGCTTCGCCGCCGGGATGCTGTCGGAGCATCTGGTGAGCCGGACCCTGCCGGGCTTTCTGGCGACGGTATTGGCCGCGCTGCTGATCGTGGGCTTCGTCCAGGCGGTGCGGGTCTGGATCTTCCTGAACGCGGGCTTCGGTCTGCCGATGCTCACCATGCTCAAGCAGACGCTGATCTCCCTGCCGTTTTCCATCCCGTTTTTCTATATCAGCCGGGCCGCTGCAAGACGCGCCCGCCGCGTGTAAAATAAAAGGAGCAATCTATGGATAAAACCGTCCGCCCGGGGCGGATCGCCGGAATGGCGCTGCTGATGGCAGTGCTGCTGGTGATCTTCTTCGTGGCGATCTATAAGCTGCAGATCATTGACGGCGCCGCCTATTATGAGGAGAGCCTCAACAGCGTCACCACGACCCAGCGCGTGAAGGCTGCAAGAGGCAACATCCTCGATCGCTACGGCCGGGTGCTGATCTCCAACGTGAGTCAGAACAGCCTCACGCTGAACGCCGAGGATCTGCTCAGCCAGGAGGACCCCAACGCCGCCATTTTGAAGATGGTGCAGATCGTCACCGACCACGGGGACGAGTACACCGACACCCTGCCGGTGACCCAGGCGCCGCCCTTTGAATACACCGAGATGACCGACCTCCAGCGGAAGCTGCTGGACGACTATCTGGATTATTACGGCCTTCCCGCCGACGCGTCTGCGGTAGAGCTTATGAGCCTCTTCCGGCAGAAATTCGAGATCGACAACAGCTACACCGCCGAGCAGATGCGCACCATCGCCGGCATCCGCTACGAGCTTCGGATCCGCTATATCACCCCCACGGCGGACTATATCTTCGTTCAGGACGCCAGCATGGATCTGATCACCTCCCTGATGGAGAACAACGTCCGCGGCTTCGAGGTCATCACCTCTTATTCCAGACAGTACAACACCACCCTCGCCCCGCACATTCTGGGCTACACCGGCCTCATGAGCGCCGAGGAGTATGAGACCTACAAGCAGCAGGGCTACTCCATGGACGCCATGGTGGGCAAGGAGGGCGCGGAGTACGCCTTTGAGCAGTATCTCCACGGCACCGACGGCGTGGCGCTGGTGACCAAGAACGCCGAGGGCACCATTACCGGCCGCACCTACACCAAGGAGCCGGTGCCGGGCAACAACGTGAGTCTGACCATCGACCTGGATCTCCAGGCCGCGGCGGAGAAGGCGCTGGAAAATGGCATCCTGAACATGCGGGCAGACGCCGAGTACAAGCCCAACGTGGCCACCGGCGGCGCACTGGTGGTTGTGGACGTCAAGACCGGCGAGCCCCTTGCCATGGCCAGCTATCCCACCTTCGACCTGACTACTCTGTTCGATGGAGAGAACTTCGCCAATCTGAGCAAGGATACCTCCGCCCCGCTGTTCAACCGCTGCACCATGGGTCTCTACGAGCCGGGCTCCACCTTCAAGCCCTGCACGGCCATGGCGGGCCTCACCGAGGGCGTCATCGGCCTGAACGACTATATCACCTGCAACGGCATCTTCGATAAATACGGCGACACCGGCTACAGCCCCAAGTGCTGGGTCTACCCCAATGCCCATGGCGCCGACAACGTCACCGAGGCTATCCGCGACTCCTGCAACGTGTTCTTCTACACCGTGGGCGACCGGCTGAAGGCCTCCACCCTTGCGAAATATGCCGCTGCCTTCGGTCTGGGCGAGCACACCGGCATCGAGCTGCCGGAGTATGTGGGCCGCATGGACTCCCCGGATGTGAAAAAGCAGCTGGAGGGCACCAGCTGGTACGCCGGCGACGGTCTGCAGGCCGCCATCGGTCAGGGCCGCAGCCAGTTCACTCCGCTGCAGTTGGCGGAATACTGCGCCACGGTTGCCAACGGCGGCACCCGGCACTCCGCGTCTCTGCTGAAATCCGCCAGAACCTACGACTACACCGAGCAGGTGGCCGAGGCACAGCACGAGGTTTTGAGCACGGTGGATTCCGACTGGGCCAACTGGCAGGCGGTGCAGCAGGGCATGTACCTGGTTGCAAACCACCCCGACGGCTCTGCATATAAGACCTTCGGTGGCTATTATCCCACCGTCGCCGCCAAGACCGGCACCGCCCAGATCGGCGACGGCAAGGTCAACAACGCCATCTTCATCTGCTATGCGCCCTATGAGGACCCCCAGGTAGCCATCTCCGTGGTGGTGCAAAATGGTACTGCCGGTGCCAACATCGCCCCCATCGCCAAGGATTTTCTGGATTCCTACTTCACTGTGAAAACCGTCAATTTCTCGGTGGAAGCCGAGTTGTCCATTTTGCCGTAAGGAAACGCCCGGCCGGAGAGAAGCCCGGCGCTTCCGTCCACCCTCCAGAGAGAAAGGAGAATGTTCATGAATATTGCGCTCATCGCACACGACCGAAAGAAAGAACTCATGGTGCAGTTCTGCATCGCCTACTGCGGCATCCTCGCCAAGCACAACCTGTGCTCCACCAGCACCACCGGACGGCTGATCGCCGAGGCGACGGGTCTGCCGATCCAGACCTATCTGCATTCGTCTCAGGGCTGCCAGCAGATCGATGCCCGCATCAGCTACAACGAGATCGACCTGGTGCTGTTTTTCGCCGACGCCGACCACGAGACCGGTTTCGACGAGGTCAACCGCATGGCGCGCCTGTGCGACCAGCGTCAGATCCCCTTTGCCAGCAACGTGGCTACCGCCGAAGTCCTGATCCTCGGCCTCAGCCGCGGCGATCTGGACTGGAGAGATATCGTCAATCCCAAAAAGTAGTTTGGAGTTAGGAGTGTGGAGTGTGGAGTTTAAATAATTTGGAGGTATGCCGATGAACGAGCAAACTGCGTTAGTGAAAAGCAAGCGATTTGCGGTTCGAATCGTAAACCTCTATCGATTTTTGTGCGAAGAGAAAAAGGAATATGTGTTGTCAAAGCAAGTCTTAAGATCCGGGACGAGCATTGGCGCCAATCTTTCGGAATCAACTGCGGCAATCAGCAGAAAAGATTTTCTTTCAAAGATCTACATTGCTTTGAAAGAATGCTCTGAGACTCTCTATTGGCTTGAACTGTTGAGAGACACAGAGTATATCACGGAGGAAATGTTTCACTCTATGCAATGCGATTGTGAAGAATTGCGAAAAATGCTTTCATCTTCTACGAAAACTCTAAAAACCAGTTTTTAAACTCCACACTCCACACTCCACACTCCACACTTTTGACATTTCAGACTATAGAAAGAAGTAAACGAACATGTTTCAGAATCGTACCCACACCTGCAATGAACTGAGAATCGAGAACGTCGGCGAGAAGGTCCGGCTGGTCGGCTGGATGGAGAACGTCCGCGAGGTCGGTCAGAATCTGGCTTTCGTGGTGCTCCGTGATTTCTACGGCACCAGCCAGGTGGTCATCGAGACCGAGGAGATGCTCAAGGTGGTCAAGCCCCTGAACAAGGAGAGCACCATCGCTGTGGAGGGCGTCGTCCGCGAGCGCGCCAGCAAGAACCCCAAGCAGGCCACCGGCGACATCGAGGTGGTCCCCGAGAAGATCGAGATCCTGGGCCGCTGCCGCTATAACGAGCTGCCCTTTGAGGTCAACCGCAGCCGCGACGCCGCCGAGGCCCTGCGTTTGAAGTATCGCTACCTCGACCTGAGAAACCCCGCTGTGAAGCAGAACATCATCCTCCGCTGCAACGTGGTCGCCGCCCTGCGGCAGGCCATGACCGAGCACGGATTTCTGGAGATCACCACCCCGATCCTCACCGCCTCCAGCCCCGAGGGCGCAAGAGACTATCTGGTTCCTGCCAGAAAGCATCCGGGCAAGTTCTACGCACTGCCTCAGGCGCCGCAGCAGTTCAAGCAGCTGCTGATGACCGCGGGCTT
>CADCQK010000053.1 GCA_902803575.1 Oscillospiraceae bacterium | reverse complement strand
TGCGCTCCGCGCCGAGCGCAGCGGAAGATAAGAAAGAGAAAGAAGGAAGAATATGCCGAAATTTGCAGTCATCAGCGGCTTTCTCGGTGCGGGAAAAACCACCGTCATGATGGCGCTCACGAAGCATGACCCCGCTGTCGCCATGATCTCCAACGATCTGGGTGAGGGTGTGGAGCTTGCGGATCACCGCTTTGCCAAGCTCTCCGGCTGCAGCGCAGATCAGATCACGGACGAGTGTATCTGCTTTTGTCATGACCGGCTGATTGAAACGGTGGAGGTACGGTTCGCCGAGGGGAAAAAGCTCGTTGTGTCAGACATTCCGGGCTTCGGCGTCGGCGCGCTGGAGCACGTCTACCACGGCCTCGCCGGAAGGCTCGACTTTGCGCCATTCACGGTACTAGTCGAACCAGCGACCATCGCGGAGCTCCGTAAAGGAGGCGACATGGCGCACATTCAGGATTCCCAGCTGCGGGAGGCGGATCTCATTGTACTGAACAAATGCGACCTGCTCTCCCCGGAGGAGGCAGCCGAGGCCTGCGCGTATCTCGCCGAGCAGTATCCCGAAGCGGAAGTGCTTCCCGTCAGCGCCCGCCGGGGCGACGGGATCGACGCGCTCTTCCGTGCACTCATGGAGGGGAAGGCCTCCATGCGCCACCCGGAGATCGACTATGACGGCGACCCGCTCCAAAACGAGATGGCGAGTCTCAGTGAGGCTTATTATCAGTATCACGCCATCGTCTGCTGCTTCGATTTTGACGGCACGTCGTATCTGCGCGAGCTGGCCGAGGAGATCACGGTTAATTCCGTGCGCATCCCCCATTTAAAACTCCTCGCCTGGTCTTCGGACGGGGACTACGGCAAGGTGGACTGGATGAGCGGACAGCCGTTGGAGACTACGCGCCCCTTCGAGCGCCGGTGCACGGAGCTTGCCGTTGTCATCAACGCAACGGCGGCCTGCGACGCAAAGCTGCTGGACGCCATGATCTCCTGCGCGGAGCAGACCGTCTCCGACCGCTTCCAGCTGGAGGTAACCATGCACAAGCGAGAAAGCTTCGGCATGGGGGACTGACATGGGCGAGATCATCCGAACCACCCGCTCCGTCTGCCCGGTTTGCCTGAAAAACCTCCCTGCGGCACTCTGCCGGGAGGATGACGGGCGCGTGTTTTTAGAAAAAGCATGCCAGGAACATGGCGTATTCCGCGCCCTTGTCTGGCAGGGGGAAATGGACTTTGCATCGTGGCTGCTATCCGAACCGCAGATGACCGCGGGAGAAGGGCTGCGCTGCCCTGCGGACTGCGGCCTCTGCGGCCATCATCAGGCCGGGAGCTGCTGTGTGCTGCTGGAGGTGACACGCCGGTGCAATCTGCGCTGCCGCTTCTGCTTTGCCAACGGCGGGGGCGCGGAGGATGACCCTCTGGCGGAGGAACTCAAGGCCGCAATCTCGGACATCGTTCAAAAGTGCGGCCCGGTGCTGCTGCAGCTATCCGGCGGGGAGCCGACGCTGCGGGATGATCTGCCGCGCCTCGTCCGCTTTGCGAAGGACGCCGGGTGCAGCTGCGTGCAGCTGAATACCAACGGCCTGCGCCTAGCCTCTGAGCCGGACTATGCCGCAAGCCTTGCAGAGGCGGGGCTGGATATCGTCTTTCTGCAATTCGACGGCATGAACGATGAAATCTATCGAATACTGCGCGGCGTGCCCTTGCTGGATCAAAAGCTGGAGGCCATCCGCGTCTGCGATGCGCTCCGCCTCGGCGTCACACTGGTGCCGACGGTTGTCCCCGGCGTGAACGACCACGCCATCGGCGAAATAGTCCGCTTTGCATGCGATCACGTTCCCGCCGTGCGCGGCGTGCACTTTCAGCCCGTGAGCTATTTCGGGCGGCACGACGAAGCGCCGGAGACCCGCTATACGCTGGATCGCCTTATGGCGGATCTCAGCGAGCAGGCCCGGATTTTGCCGGACGCCTTTCTGCCATCCAGATGTGACCATCCGCTTTGTGGGTTTCATGCGTCGTTTCTGCTGGAGAAAGACGGCAGCCTGCGGCCGCTTGCCAGATTTCAGCACGCATCCCGCGCAAGAGGGACGGCCAGGGACAATCGCGCCTATGTGGCCAATCACTGGCGGCGCGCACCGGACGAGCCGCAGCCGGATCTTTCGGGTGAAATGGATTTCGACACGTTTCTCTACCGCCTGCGCCAGCGGAGTCTCACGCTCTCAGCCATGGCGTTTCAGGACGCGATGAACCTGAACATGGAACGCCTGCGTCAGTGTACGCTGCACGTATGGCGAGACGGCGCGATCGTGCCGTTCTGCGCAAATTATCTGACGCCGATGAAAGCAAGAGGTGATTTGGAATGAAAGAAGTGAAAACGATTGATGCCGTCGGCCATGTGCTCTGCCACGACATGACGCAGATTATCCCCGGCGTGACGAAGGACGCCCGCTTCCGCAAGGGCCACGTTGTCACGGAGGAGGACATTCCGGTACTGCTGAGCATGGGCAAGGAGACGCTCTTCGTCTGGGAGAAGTCCGAAGGCATGCTCCACGAGGATGAGGCGGCTGATCGTCTGCGCGCCCTGTGTCAGAACAGCGGCATGCGCGCAAGTGATCCCAAGGAGGGCAAAATTGAGCTGAAGGCGGAATTCGACGGGCTCTTTTGCGTGGATGTCGAGCGGCTGGAGGCTGTGAACAGTCTCGATGAGCTCATGATTGCGACGCGCCACGGCAACACGCCCGTCAAGGCGGGCGACAAGCTCGCGGGTATGCGCGTAATCCCTCTCGTCATCGAGGCTGATCGTCTGCGCGAGGCGGAGACTGTCTGCGGCGAAAAGCCTCTTCTGGAGCTTCTGCCGTACCGGCTTAAAACCGCTGGACTTGTCACGACCGGAAACGAGGTCGCCAAGGGCCTTATCGAAGATGCCTTCACACCTGTCATTATCCGCAAGCTTCAGCGCTTCGGCATTGAGGTGACGCACCACTGCACGCCCGGGGACGATATGGACGCGATCACGCAGGCGGTGCTGGACTACCACGCCGCAGGCGTGGATATGGTGCTGTGCACGGGCGGCATGAGCGTTGACCCGGACGACCGAACACCCGGCGCGATCAAGGCGACCGGCTGCGAGATCGTCACCTACGGCGCGCCGGTGCTGCCGGGGGCGATGTTCCTGCTGGGCTATTTTGATGACGGCACGCCCGTCATGGGGCTGCCGGGCTGCGTCATGTACGCGAAGACCACGATCTTCGACCTGATGCTGCCGAGGATCGCGGCTGGGGTCCGCGTGACGAAGCGGGATCTGAAGAAGCTCGGCCACGGCGGGCTGTGCCTCAGCTGTGAGGTCTGTACCTGGCCGAACTGCGGCTTCGGCAAATAACGCCGGAGAACAGAAAGGACGAGAGACGATGTTGACATGGAATGTGACCTATCACTGCAAGCCGGGACAGCGGGAGACCTTTTATCAGGCGCTCTGCGCGCTCGGTGTCCGGGCAAACTCCAGAGCGGAGGACGGCAACTGCCGCTACGATTACTACTTTGCGGCGGAGGCGCCGGACGACCTGCTGCTGGTGGAGACCTGGACCACTCCGGAAACACAGCAGGCTCACTGCCAAACGGAGAAATTCGCGCAGCTGCAGGAATGCAAAGCGCAGTTCTGCGACAGTGTGGAGATTGAAAAATTCACTTGGGAGATCGTGGCGGAAAGGAATGGCTGAAACTAAGAAAGTCGGTTCTCTGCCTGCAAACCAACTCTGTTATCTAACGCGCTGAAAAACACATGGCCGAGCTGATTCGGCCTGCATTGGAGGAAGTTCCAACGTCCCCCCGCAGGTTGGAGTTCAAGTCTTCATATGCGATGTGGAATAAAAAAGATTTCTTTGCCCCTGTTTAAAAACGCGCTTGAGATGTCCGTTTACTAGTGGAAGGGGAGAATTTCCCTTCATTGGACATTGTCAAGTGAATAGACAGGATTCAGGGAGTACCCACCCGGACCAGCTGCCGCACAAGAGCGCCATGATCTCACCAGAGGGAGCGATTCACCTTGGGGCGGACGACGAGCTACAGCAACTCTGCCGCAGGCCATGACCCGGATGGAGAGAATGAGACTTCCGCGAGAGCGGCCCGCCGGAAGGCGGGATATGTCAGTTTCGAGCTGGAAATAACGTTCGTCACGAC